>CAVITM010000248.1:0-3141 GCA_963645455.1 Moraxellaceae bacterium
GCCAAAGCCAACAAGCGGCATCTGAACGCCGTTATTCAAAGTTAAATATTCCATGTGCGAACCTCCATTGTTGTATTTACTGAAAGCAATTTGTTATGTTATAATACCTAAGGAAAGTATCATATTCAGAGCAGTAAAAAAAGCAGATCTTTTCAAAAAATGAAATCTGCTCTGAATATGATTCTTTCCGATTGTACCAGGGAGCGGGATTTTAGCCGCAGACTGTATGGGGATTGTATTCCTTCCAGAAATGCCTAAAAAGGAAATTGTGCTAGAACGTAATGTAGAACAAAGTAATTTTTTCTTGAAGTCCTGCTTCGGAGACATACTTTACAGACCTCCCGATGGCAGGTCTTGAAAAACATATGGGAAACAGCATATCAGGAAGGGGCAACATAACATCTTCCCAGTTGCTTCATGGCAGGATGCTTACATGCCGGGCACAGACAGATATCAAATTTCCAGATAGCTTTTAAGAGTTCTGCTATGCTCAATCCAGAGTAACGCTGTTTAAAACGCTGACCGTTTTGAAGTCGAAAGATGACCCTGAGGTTTTTGCGCTTCATCCGATTATTCAGAAAACCATAGTACCGGATCTTCTGAAAACCGGAAGGAAGTACGTGTATCAGATAACGCCGGATAAACTCCGTGTGTGTAAGGGTGATATGGCGTTTCGGATCTCCCGGCTTTTTACCCCTGGCAGAGAAAGTTACCTCTGTTTCTGCAATGCCAAGGATTCTGCTGTTAGAGATAGCGATTTTATGTGTATAGCGGCCAAGATATTCGATGGCATTGCCAAAACCATTAAAAGTTTTCTTGATATAGGGACACCAATCCTTATCATAGAGTATATTTTGTAATTCCTTCCAGTAGTAAGAGTTCCGTAGGGCTTCACAGGAAGAAGAAAACACAAGGGAATCATTTTCATAAAGTGAAGAAAGTCCTGCCAGATACTTTCCCTTAAATTTATCCCTCAGGACACCAACAGGGATAAAAAAGCTATCGGAGGATCTACGGAGTTTCCCATCAGCGGTAAGCCCGCCGCCGGAGATAATGCAGTGCATATGTACATGGTATCCAAGTTCCTGATTCCAGGTATGGAGAACCTGGATGATTCCAGGTGTGGCACCGAGCCATTTTTTATCAGAAGCTAATTCCAGAAGTGTTTCGGCGCAGCATCTGTGAAGAAGGCTGTACAGGAGCTTCTGATTGCAGTAAACGAGTGAGTTCAGCTCATGAGGAAGTGTAAAGACCACATGAAAATAGGGTGTATTGATAACTTCAGCCCTACGTTCATCCACCCAGATTTCTTTAAGGACAGCCTGACAGTTTGGGCAGTTACGGTTACGGCAGGAATTATTATGGATCTCCATATGTCCACAGTCTGCACACTGACTTACATTGACTCCAAGTTTGCCAGATTTACAGTTCAGAATAGCATGTGCAGCTTTTCTTTGAACATCGGACTGGAAATGATTCTGGCCGCAGTAATCCCCATAGGATTGCACAAATATTTTTCGGATCTTATAATCACCCATGACATTCACCTGCCAGAAAATCAAAGGGGCTGACTGCACTGCGGATGGTATTGCAGGAGAGATGGACATAGAGTGTGGTGGAACTTAAGGACTTATGTCCCATGAGTGCTTTAATGGTGAGCAGGTCAGTACCATTTTCATACAGATGAGTGCCAAAGGCATGACGAAAAGAATGGCAAGTGAGACGCTGTTCCCAGCCAAGGCGCCTTTCATGTGCATGGATGTGCCTGGAGAGAAAGAAAGTATCAATGGGACGATCTTCCCCGTTCTGCTTTGGAAAGAGAAATCCCCGCGGTCTTCCGCAAGTAAACCAGTATTGCGTAAGAAGATCCAGGGCATGCTTCGAGAGAATGGCATATCGGTCACCCCGGTTTTTTGAATGCGTGATGTGAATACGCATATTTCTGCGGTCGATATCTTCATAGCGTAGACGGCATACCTCACCGATGCGCAGACCGGAGGAATACATGAGAATGAGCATGGTTTTCTGCTTTAAGCCGGGCATGGTGGAAATAAACTGCCAGGTTTCAGCTTTAGAGGGGACATAGGGAAGATACTCATCAAACCTGCGCATAGGAAGCTGAGTATCATCCCATGGCCGATGAAGCACATACAGGGTAAAAAAGCGGAGCTGGGAAATGGCACAGTTGATAGTCCGATCAGAAAGATTTCGGGATTTCTGGAGCCAATTAATATAATCCCTAAGTTCCTGCCAGGAAACCGTTTCAGGTGCTTTTTGAAGGATATGGGAAAGGTAATCCAGATAAGCACGGATGTAAGTGCAGTAACTTTTAAGAGTACGGTCTGTAAGACCACGGAGGGAAATCATTTCCCGATAAGAATTAAGATATTTATCCATAATAAAATCTCCTTTGAAATGTAATAAAAGCAATGGTTACATTTCATAAGAGGTGGAGGACGGATAAAAAAATAAGATATGTAGTTGTTGAGATAGCAAAACAATGATAAACTAAGCATAGCAGTTGGCGGTTTATGTTTATTTTTGTGATAGGGGTATCTCAACAATACAACATAAATTCAAAAACTGCTATTTTTTTCTAAAAGTAGCAAATTTATTGTACCTGGACTGGCCGTCGCGCTAGCGACTTGGTACAATCATTCTAATAAGTTCGTGTAACACGAAGTCAAGAAAAATTTTGAGGTAAGGTCATGTACTATACGATTAAGCAAATGGCGGAAATGTTCAACGTTACAGAACACACATTACGCTTTTATACGGATAAAGGGTTATTGCCCTGTGAGCGTGACGGCGGCAACCGCCGGGTGTTCAATGAAGAATCTGTCGGATGCAGGGGATCAAATGTCTGAAAGGCTGCGGTGCATCCATTGAGGATATTCAGGAGTATTGTCGGCTGTGCCTGATGGAGGAATCAGAAGAAAATCTGCGGGCGCGTTATGAAATCATTTTGAAACAGCGGCAGGAAGCATATAAGCGTGTGGAGGAAGCAAAAGCGACTGCAAAATATATGGATGATAAAGTAGCACATTATCAAGCAATTCTTGCAGGTCTGGAGCCGGATGATACGAACCCGAAGAACTGGACAGCGGAGAATCGCCCGAAGCATGGAACGTGATAAGCATG
>CAVITM010000249.1:0-3139 GCA_963645455.1 Moraxellaceae bacterium
CAGCAGAGGTGAGCGGTCATATGACATTTATTCACGATTGCTCAAGGAACGTATTATTTTTCTTGGCGAGGAGGTCAATGAGACGACCGCCAGCCTGACTGTGGCACAGCTGTTATTTTTAGAGTCCGAGGATCCGGGCAAGGATATTCATCTTTATATCAACTCACCCGGCGGCATGGTGACAGCAGGCCTGGCCATTTATGATACCATGCAGTATATCAAATGTGATGTATCTACCATCTGCATCGGTATGGCAGCCAGCATGGGCGCATTTTTACTGGCCGGCGGTGCCAAGGGCAAGCGTTTTGCACTGCCCAATGCGGAGATCATGATTCACCAGCCTTCCGGCGGAGCGAGAGGACAGGCGACAGAGATCCAGATCGCAGCCGAGAATATTTTGAAGACAAAGCAGAAATTAAATGAGATTCTCGCAGCTAATACCGGCAAACCGGTGGAGCAGGTCGCAGCCGATACAGAGCGTGACAATTATATGAACGCTCAGGAAGCCGTAGAGTACGGACTGATCGACAGCATTATCACCAATCACAGTAATTAATCAGGAGAGACAAACGTGGCAGGAAAAAATAGTGAAAGAATTCGCTGCAGCTTTTGCGGAAAAACGCAGGATCAGGTGCGAAAATTGATCGCAGGACCCGGCGGAGCCTATATTTGCGATGAATGTGTGGACATTTGTGCGGAGATCATCGAGGAGGAGTTTGAGGAGGAAGCACCCCAGCAGCCAAAGGAGGGCTTCCAGATCAATCTTCAGAAGCCCAAAAAATTAAAGGAATTTCTGGATGATTATGTCATCGGCCAGGAAGAAGCAAAAAAGGTGCTGTCCGTGGCTGTATACAATCATTACAAGCGGATCATGAGCGAGCAGGAGAACGATGTGGAGCTGCAAAAGAGCAATATTTTAATGCTTGGTCCCACCGGTTCCGGCAAGACACTGCTGGCACAGACCCTGGCCCGGGTACTCAACGTACCCTTTGCCATCGCAGATGCGACGACGCTGACGGAGGCCGGCTATGTGGGCGAGGATGTGGAGAACATTCTGCTGAAGCTGATTCAGGCGGCCGATTATGATATCGAGCGTGCCCAGTGCGGCATTGTTTATATCGATGAGATCGACAAGATCACAAAAAAATCAGAAAACGTATCTATTACCCGTGATGTATCGGGAGAGGGCGTACAACAGGCACTGCTCAAGATCTTAGAGGGCACGAGAGCCAGCGTTCCGCCCCAGGGAGGCAGAAAGCATCCCCAGCAGGAGCTGATCCAGATCGATACCACCAATATTCTCTTTATTTGCGGCGGTGCTTTTGACGGACTGGAAAAGATCATTGAAAACCGCATGGATCAGACATCCATCGGATTCCAGGCAGAGGTTCGTGAGAAGCATGAGTGCAGTACCGGAGAGCTGTTCAAGAAAGTGATGCCTCAGGATTTTGTAAAATACGGACTGATTCCGGAGTTTGTAGGTCGTGTGCCGGTGACAGTTTCGTTGGATTCACTGGATCGTGATGCGTTGATGCGGATTTTACGGGAGCCGAAGAATTCCCTGATCAAGCAGTATACCAAGCTTTTTGCACTGGATGGCGTGGAGCTCTATTTCAAGGATGATGCCCTGGAGGCCATTGCAGATCAGTCCTTAGAGCAAAAGACCGGCGCGCGAGGACTTCGTTCCATTATGGAGCGCACCTTGGAGGATCTGATGTACGAGATTCCTTCGGATGAGGATATTGTGGCATGCACGATTACCCGTGATGCGGTGCAGATGGTGGGTCAACCGGAGATCGAGCGCAAAGGAGCATAAGAAATTATATGAAACAGAAAAAAGAGTCGCTTGCGGCTCTTTTTTTTACAAGGAGAATGACATGGTTATTAAACAGGTAAATTTAGAGACAGTCTGCGGAGTCACCAGCAGGATCCCGGACAATCGTCTGCCGGAGATCGCTTTCGCCGGCAAATCCAATGTAGGAAAGTCGTCGCTGATCAATGCGCTGATGAACCGGAAGGCACTGGCCCGCACTTCCTCCCAGCCCGGCAAGACCCAGACCATCAATTTTTATAATATTAATGATGCCATGTATCTGGTGGATCTGCCGGGCTATGGCTATGCCAAGGTATCCGAGAACGAACGGGCAAAATGGGGAAAAATGATCGAAAACTACCTGCATACAAGCAAACAGCTGCGGGCGGTATTTTTGCTCGTTGATATCCGTCATGCACCGGGAGCAAATGACAAAACCATGTATGACTGGATGGTCTATCAGGGCTATGAACCCATCATCATCGCGACGAAGCTGGATAAGCTCAAGCGTTCCCAGGTGCAAAAAGCACTAAAGGAAGTGCGCACCGGTCTGGGACTGGGAGAGGATGCCATCCTGATTCCTTTTTCTGCCGAGACAAAGCAGGGCAGGGAGGAGATCTGGGAGCTGATGGATCAGCTCATTGAGGCGCAGCCAGATACCCGTGACTAGATCCTTTGCGATGGGATATTGCAAATAGTGTGACACATTTTAAGGCTTGTGTGCTATACTATTGTCATCCTAGATTTAAGGGGGATGGTATGAAAAAACTGCGAATAATCAGTGCCGGTTTTTTGGCGCTGTTTCTGGCGATAGAGGCCTTTCCGCTGCAGCAGGTACAGGCCGCAGCGGTGCGGGCACAGGAGACCAGAGAGCTGTATGATGAGGCAGTCCTCCAGATGGAGGAGGAATCCTACGCCGCCGGCCAAGCACTCGTATCCTTTGAGGCATCTGAAGGAGCCGCACTGGCCACGGAGGGAACCTACCGCTACGATTCAAAGGTGACGATCCAGCGGGTGTGTGCCTTCGGTACAGATGAGGACAGTGGAAAGACCCGTTATATTGCCCATCTTGTTTCCGATAGTTATACGACGCAGCAGCTGCTGCAGCTGTCGTTGAAGCAATATTATGTGGATGCAGTGAGCGCCAACAGCTCCCATGAGCTGGCATCCGTGGATCCATACAAGAACTATCAGTGGTATTTAGACGGTACCGCCACCTCCGGCAAGGGCGTGCGCTGGTCAAAGAAGCGGTCCCTGAAGGAAAGTGATACGCCGGTGATCGCAGTGTTAGACAGTGGCGTGGATTATACACATCCGGATCTGGCT
>CAVITM010000250.1:0-3125 GCA_963645455.1 Moraxellaceae bacterium
GTTCTGAACAGATACGAAAAAGCCATGTCCACGATCTGCGGGCACGGCTCATATTGACCGGGTAAATACTAGTATATTTCCTCAAAGGTTTCCCTTATCATTTCCACCAAATCGTAGAAAATCTGAGAATGATACAACTCCTGCTTATATGCTATGCCGATCTGACGGCTAAAGCTGCTATCCTTTATTTTGAAGCATTTCACCTTGGGACTGGATAGTCCTGTCTTGTAAAAGGCATCTGACAGGATTGCTACCCCTATGCCCTCTTCAACCATGTTGCGAATAGTCTCAGACATGGAACACTGGCACAATATGCGGGGAGAGATTCCTGCAAGCCCGAATAACTTTCTGGCTGCCTGTCCCATTTTTGATTCCCGGGGTGTAAGTATAAAGCCATAATCCGCAAGCAAAGATAAATCCACCTCCTCCCCTGCCTGCAGTGCCGAAAATGGAGCCTTCTCAAGAAAAGTAGCCGGTACTAAAAGACACAGCCCCTCATCCGTTATCTTCTCATAATGATAAGTCATGGTATCGTCTGCCGGCGTATCCACGATCATATCCAGTATATCCGCCTCCAGCATCCCCTTCAGATCTGCCACCGGCCGCTCCACAATTTCAAGCTCCAGAGCCGGATACCTGGCCTGCACCTTCTTTAATAGTGCCGGAGAAATCAATACACTTCTGTGAGGGCTTAATCCTATGCGTATCTTCTCTGCCTGACCTTCCCTAAGCTCCAAAAACCGCTGGTTCAGCCGCAGCATGGATGCATCCACTGTCTGCGCCCAGTCTAAAAAGATCTGACCTGCATAAGTGAGTTCCACCCCCTTGCCTTTTCGCTCAAAAAGCCTTTGTCCCAGCTCTTCCTCCAGCTGACTGATGCTGATACTTAAGGATGGCTGGGAAATAAAAAGCTTTTCTGCAGCCCTGGTCATATTTTTTTCTTCTGCCGTAACGATGACATAACGTATCTGGTTCCAGTTCATAATGCCCCCTGCTTCTTAAAAGTATGACGTTCCCTTCAATGCCATAGTTTAAAACTATGGTTTCTATGTAAAATTATATATTTTACTTATTGCGTCTGCAAGACTATTATGAAACCATGAAAAAGAAAACACAAAACCAATTAACACCTATTGAATTATTTTTATTTTTCTTTAAAATCGGCTGCTTCACCTTCGGTGGCGGTTGGTCCATCTTAGCCCAAATGGAAGAGGAATTCATAAACAAAAGAGCTATTATCACAAAGGAGGAGCTCCTGGATATGACCTCTGTAGGCAAGTCCCTGCCCGGCATTATGATCACCAATATTTCCGTCATCTTTGGTTACAGAGCATGCGGCATTGCAGGCGCCATAACGGCCACACTTGGCATGTCAGCGCCGCCGATCATTATTCTGACTTTAGTGACACTTCTCTACAACTCCATCAAGGACAATCGCTATGTTGCAGCCGCCCTAAAGGGCATTCGGGCTGCTGTGGCGCCTATTATTTTTTCATCGGTTATCAGCATGTGGAAGGCCGCCATGAAAGACAGTGCCTGTCTCTTGTTTTGCCTGGGCGCCTTTATCCTCACCACCTTCCTTGATGTGGGCAACATTCCTGTCATACTGACAGGCGTGGCTATCGCCTGCGGTATATGCATCTTGAGCAAAGGAGGTAAGCTGCATGGAGCTTCTTAGTCTATTTTTTGTATTTATGAAAATAGGATTTACCAGCTTTGGAGGTATGTCCATGGTGCCGGTGATCAACGAAGAAATGCTGTCCCACCACTGGATGTCCACCACCGACGTGTCCAATATCGTAGCCATCGCAGAAATGACTCCGGGACCTTTAGGCATCAACTGCGCGACCTTTGCCGGCATGCAGGTAGCCGGATTTATTGGAGGAATTGTAGCCGTCCTTGGGGTGCTGATGCCAGCCTTTACCACCACACTCCTTGTGGCCGTTTTTTACCAGAAATTCAAATCCACCAGCTTTATGGCAAGCATACTCTATGTCATCCGCCCGATCTGCATAGGCCTGATGCTGACAGTGATCTACACCATGATTGCCTCCTGCTACTGGCCTGAAAATACTACAAGCTACACCATATCCACCATGGATCTCTCCTGTATTGTTATAGGCCTCATCTCGCTGGGTCTGCTTCTTAGCAAAAAGCTGGGTGTCATTGGTGTCATCTGCCTGGCGGCTGCCTTAGGACTTGTCAGTGGACTAATATGCATCTAGTCAAACGCATTGTAGTAGGCTATATTTATAGTAACTGAACTGTTGCTGTTTAACGAAAGCCAAAAAGGAGACGCCATGTCACAGGAAAAAAAAGTAGAACTGGCTCAGATGCTGGAAGCCAGAGAGCGACGGGCATATATGCAGAGGGAACTTTTGCAAAAATATAATAAAACCATGGTATCTTTTACCATGAATATTGCGGGGCCTGTCAAGACAAGCGCTCTCATTACCCGTGGCTTTGATTTGGGATGCAGGTATCTGACGGAGCAGCTGCAAGCCAACAGAATAGCTGTTGTATATAGACAGGATATTCATGAAGCCACTGGTGATGAGGCTTATTTTATCCTGGATGCCGAGGCAATGACTGTCAAGGCTATCACAGCTGACATAGAAGATGCCACCCCTCTGGGCCGGCTTTTTGATATGGATGTGCTCTCCCCCGATGGTACCAAGGTAGAGCGAACCGGGCTTGGTCTTCCCGGCCGCAAGTGCCTGATTTGCGGCAAACCAGCCAAGGAATGCTCCCGTTCCCGAACCCACACTGTGACAGACCTGCAGACCCGCACCAGGGAAATCCTTGAAAAAGCCATTTTAAATGCTGATGTGGCGGATCTGTCTGCCATGGCCATGAGAGCACTTCTTTACGAAGTGTCCACCACTCCAAAGCCAGGCCTTGTGGACCGCAACAATTCCGGCAGCCACAGGGACATGGATATTTTTACCTTTATCAATTCTGCCTCGGCCCTGGGTCCTTATTTTACTGACTGCTACCTGGTAGGTAAAAAGACCCGCACCCTTGAAGCCACTGCCACTTTCGCCAGGCTCAGACCTTTGGGTAAGGAGGCAGAAGGCCATATGTATGCTGTCACCGGCGGAGTCAACACCCACAAAGGCGCCATT
>CAVITM010000251.1:0-3112 GCA_963645455.1 Moraxellaceae bacterium
ATATGAACCGTATAATCCTTTACCGCTGTCATAATTAACACCTCCATTGGCATAGCTAAGTGGGATATCCCACCTGGCTTTATAATAAACACTCCTACAATGCCTGTCAATGAAGGTTTTTATTCTCAACCGAACAGTCCAGACAGAAGCGGAACCAGAGTGGTGCCGATCAGAGCGACTCCGCCACCTGCCATCAGCTGCTTCATGCCCTGGGACTTGGCGCCCGATAGTGATAGGTAATCCTTTGATATGATCTCCGGATTTTCCCCCACTCCACACCGTGCATGCGATATTTCACCGCACACGGCGCTCCATCGAATTCAGTTAGTCCAGGGTTTCAAACACAACTTACACACTCCGTTACAGCATTTCATTCAAAGAATAATGGGCGGCATTTCTGCCATAGCACGAAGCTTGTTAAGTTTTGATAGTTGTTTTGGTTCAAGATTTAGGAATTTCAGGAGTTTCTCAATCGTTGCTTCTTGGGTTGCGTGAACGAGAGTATGCACGTCCTTGCTTATCAATACCAGATTTGCATATTCGTCCGTTCCGCCCTTGCTGACCGGCACTTTATGATGACAGTGAATGTCATGGGGAAGCATAGTTCCACCTGTGACAGCACATTTTCCATACTGCGCCGCGTACAGCGAGATTCTGTTATCGGCATACTCTATGGTTCTGCCCCTTACGGGATTTCGCATGATCCAGAGCATCGTGCCTGTGTCGATCTGAAGATTCTTGTGAATCAACTGACGACCTTCAGCCGTATACTTATTGACCGCCTTCCGTTTGTGTTGGGCGTTCTTTGGTCTTGCATATCCCACTGGAACAACAGGCCGCTTGTGTAGAAACCTAAGCTGCTTGCTTTCCCCATATTTCCGCTTTATAAACCCATCTTTGAGAGTTCCTGTTTTGGACAAATCGCCCTTCAGCCTGTTCCTGAGCTGTTTATTGATACTGAAGGCAAGCTTTCCGAAGTCCTCTGACGTTTCTGTAGCAATACAGTAGTATTCATGAAGTCCGGCAACAACAGAGTTATATTTCTGTAACTGCATAAACTGTGCATTCTCTGACGAATGAGCCAGATTCTGCACTTCTTCTGATAGCTTTTCGTGTGCCTTTTTGTATGCCTTATCGCTCATGTGTGACCGAACGACATATTTCTTGCCCTTTTTACGAACTTTCAGCTTGAATCCAAGGAATTCGGAATACTGTCGTTTCAGATTTACGACCTTTGACTTGTCCGGACTGATTTCCAGTCCCAACCTGTCCTTTAGCCATAACTCCGTAGCTTTATAGGCTCTGACTGCTTCCTCATGTGATGCACAGAAGATTTTGAAGTCATCTGCGTATCTGACTGCATGCATTTCTTTCAGCCTGCTGGTGCGCAAAGCCCTGTAAACATGGCTCTTGATTTTCGTGCCCTGCGAGTTATTTCTCGTTTTGAATTCTGTTTTTGTCGGCATTTCCTCCCACTGGGAAGCAATCCACCAATCCAGTTCGTTCAATACGATATTTGCAAGCAACGGCGACAGGATTCCTCCCTGCGGTGTTCCCTTAGTTGGGTTGACCCGCTTGCCGTCTGGCATGATGATCGGCGCTTTCAGCATTTCCTTAATGATGCATAACAGCTTTTTATCTTGAATTCCCAAGGCCCAAATCTGACGAATCAGTTTTGTGTGATTGATGTTGTCAAAGAATCCCTTTATATCAAGATCCACGACATGATACAGGTGTTGCACCTGCACCAACCGCATGCACTGCGCCATCGCCGTTTCAGCTGATCTATTCGGACGGAATCCGTTCGAATTTTCACTGAACTTTGCTTCGCAGATAGGCTCCATGACCTGCAGAACACACTGTTGTACAATGCGGTCTGCGATCGTGGGAATTCCCAGCGGCCTCATCTTTCCATTGGGTTTCGGTATCTCCACGCGCCTGACGGGGCGCGGATGATAACTGCTGAAATGTTTTCGTATCATGCGAACATATTCTGCCTCACTCAACTTGCTGAGGCTTGTTATCGTCCGCTTATCCACTCCTGCTGTATTACTTCCGGTGTTCTTCTTGATTGTCCGATACGCCAACTTGATGTTTTCCTCGCTTTCGATGATTTCCATCAAGTGACGAAAAATCTTTCCGTCTTTGCTTTTGGCATACAGATCATCAAACGTCGCTTCCATTCCATAATACTCTGAGTTGCGGATTTTTCTCTGTTTACTTTTCCTTTCTTGCTGCTCCGAAGTCAACACAGGCACCCTCTCCTTCCGGTTTGGATTTTCTTTGTCATACTCGAAGCTGTGTTTGTTGTGTTTTCATTTTTTTATCTGAATTCGACTCGTGGCCGTCCCTCCACCACTTACTTATTCGCGGCTTCACAGGTACCATGCCACTACTCTCACTGGGATAAAGAATGGTTATTGCCTTCTCGCGAGGGTATTCCCATCCACCACGTCATCAACCTGCAACGGTCTCTTTGTTCCCAGCTTTCCACGTTCCGATATTCCTATCATTGGATACCTTTAGGTTCTTCCTCTAAGCCTGTATCTGGTCATGCATGGCCGCACCGCCTGTAACGATGCATGGACTTTCATAACAACCAGTTTTACTCATCCACAGATACCACCATTTAAGGTGTACTGCCTTTCGACAGTATCAACGTCTAGACTCGTACTTTCGGAAGTTCGTCAGTATTTTCATACATTCTCGCCATGGGTATCCGACCCCCGGCATATAGGCAACACCATCCACCTCTGGACAGCTTTCGTGACCGGTCTGAAACCCAGTCTTACGGTTACTTTCTGCCGACTTCACCGAGCTCTATAATCTTTTGGAGAGAGCCGTTGCATGCTCCCCGCCATTCGGAGTATTAGGGTAGCGCTTCGGGGCGTTACTCCCTCATTTCACCCATCGGAATATCAGTTCTCCAAAGTTTCGGGCTAAATGCCCTTCGACCTTGTGCCTAACCTTTTCAGTCAGGAACGTGTCGCACGATTGTCGTTGCCATAACCTTCCATCAGGTTGACGACACCCCAGATTCCAAGACCTGCTCCCAATGCGATTACCAGTGTCTGAAGTACGTTTACTGCGCTATTAAAAAATGCCATAAGTG
>CAVITM010000252.1:0-3107 GCA_963645455.1 Moraxellaceae bacterium
GCTTTCGGAACATGGTCTTGCTACCGATAGCCTAGATAAGAAAGCTGTTGCAGAGCTTATGAAAACAGCCCCACCTGAGCTTACCCATGTTCTCTCCCTCAGGCAGCAGCTTGCCAAATCCTCTGTCCGTAAATACCAGGCAATGGAGACAACGGTCTGTGCTGATGGCCGGGCTCGTGGAATGTTTCAATTCTACGGTGCCAACCGTACCGGCCGCTTTTCTGGAAGGCATATTCAGTTGCAGAATTTACCACAAAATCATCTGCCTGACCTGGCCAACGCTCGCTCTCTGGTCCGATCAGGTGGCTTCGATGCGGTATCCCTACTCTATGAAGATGTGCCAGATACCTTATCCCAACTGATCCGTACTGCTTTTATTCCAAGAGAAGGTACACATTTCCTAGTAGCTGACTTTTCTGCTATTGAAGCTCGTGTTATTGCATGGTTTGCAGGGGAGTCCTGGAGACAAAAGGTCTTTGCTAAAGGTGGCGATATCTACTGTGCCTCTGCCAGCCAAATGTTTAAGGTTCCTGTTGAAAAGCATGGCATCAATGGCCATCTTCGTCAGAAAGGCAAGATTGCTGAATTGGCTCTTGGCTATGGCGGATCAGTCGGTGCCTTGAAGGCAATGGGCGCTCTTGATATGGGACTGTCAGAAGATGAGCTTCCGGACCTTGTAGATGCCTGGCGTCAATCAAATCCTAACATCGTGAAATTCTGGTGGGATGTAGACCGAGCTGTCATGGAAGCTGTGAAATATAAACACACCACGGAAAGCTATGGTCTCATCTTCTCCTGTCGTAGCGGCATGCTTTTTATCACTCTGCCCTCTGGAAGGAAGCTAGCCTATGTAAAGCCAAGGATCGGAACAAACAAATTCGGAGGCGGCTGCATTACCTATGAAGGCATCGGTTCCACCAAGAAGTGGGAACGTTTAGAATCCTACGGCCCCAAATTCGTCGAAAATATTGTTCAGGCCACCGCCAGAGATATTCTACTCTATGCCATGAAAACGTTACGCAGCTGCTCCATCGTCATGCATATCCATGATGAGCTTGTAATTGAGGCAGATCCCCGCATGTCACTAGAAGCTGTTTGCGAACAAATGGGCCGGACGCCGCCTTGGGCTAAGGGACTTTTACTGCGTGCCGATGGCTATGTCACTCCATTTTATAAAAAAGATTAAAATTTCTCCGTACAAATCGGGCATTCACCTCCAGTGGAAAGTAGAGGCGGATGCTCGATTTACTTTTATCCGCCCGATTCGTGGCAAAAATGACTGCCGCAGAAAGGAGGATTCATTCTATGAGTATCAGTAAATACAACGACGAAGGCTACCTGGATCCAACAGCTCATGCTGCTCTGACAGAGGTAGTAAAGACAGAACGCAGAAGCTTTCCCTTCATGCCTCTGGTCTATATCTGCTCACCCTATGCCGGAGATATTGAAGCGAACACTGCTGCCGCCAAGCGATACAGCCGCTTTGCTGTGGATGCCGGATATATTCCCATCGCACCGCATCTTTTATTTCCACAGTTTTTAAATGATGCAAACCAGAGAGAACGTGAGCTTGGTCTTTTCTTTGGCAATGTCCTGATGAGCAAGTGTGTAGAGATCTGGGTGTTTGGAGACAAGATCTCACCCGGTATGGATGCAGAGATTCGAAGAGCCAAACGCAAGAATTACAGGCTGCGTTATTTCACAACAGATTTTCAGGAGGTTTAACCATGTACGAAATGAAAAAATTCCAGGAGGTGCGTGACTGATGTTTACCATTTACAGTTCCGACGTGACCGGTAATCCCGGCAACTGCTCCTACCCACATAAGCATGTCATCTTAGATGAAGATAGCCTGAAAGCTGCCATCTGCCATGACTACGTATGTGCGGAATACCAAAATAACTACCGTAACAACGATAACTTTATCGGCAGCGACTGCCTTCCGGTAGACTGCGACAATGATCATTCTGAGGATCCAAAGGACTGGATCACACCAGCTGATATCATGCAAGCTTTTCCTGGCGTCAGCTTTGCCGTCCATTACAGTCGCTCCCACAACAAAATGAAAAATGGCAAGGCTGCAAGGCCTAAGTTTCATGTGCTCTTTCCTATTGATCGCATTACCGATGCTGCTCTTTACAGTGATATGAAGAAGCTGGTCAACTCCATCTTCCCATATTTCGATACCCAGGCACTGGATGCAGCCAGATTTTTCTTTGGAACCACGGCTGCAGATGTTGCCATCTATCCGGGTCGCATGAATCTGACAGAATTTCTGAATGAGGATATTTTTGATGAGGATATGCCGGAAGGACAATATAACGGTGCACCTATTCCAGAAGGTAGCCGCAATGCTACACTTTCTCGCTTTGCCGGACGTGTGCTGAAGAAATATGGAGACTGCGACACTGCCTATCAGGCTTTTCTGGAAGAAGCAGATAAATGTGATCCGCCGCTGGATGCATCTGAGCTTTCTACCATCTGGCGCAGTGCCCAGAGGTTTTATGCAAGGCTTGCCAGCCAGGATGGCTATATTGCACCAGAGGTCTACAACGATCCATCCTGCTATAAGCCAGGGGATTACTCTGATGTTGGACAGGCTGAGGTGTTAGCAAAATACTTCTCAAACGAGCTTCGCTACTCTCCAGCTACCCATTTTATTCGATATTCTGATCACTATTGGCAGGAATCGGAGCCAGGTGCTCAGGCTGTTGCTCACGAGCTTACCCGCAGACAGCTTAAGGAAGCAAACCATGATCTGATGGAAGCTCTGGTAAAAATGAAAAATTGTGGTGCCCAGCAGATTCTCGACAGTACAACCAAATCCAAGGCAGAACAGCTTATGAATTCCGATCAACTGGAAGTCTATCAGGAGTTTCTGGAAGCCAAAGCCTATCAGTCCTTTGCCATCAAGCGACGTGACTCAAAATACATTACTTCAACTTTGAAGGAATCACATCCCATGCTGGAGATTTCACCTCGTGATCTGGATGCAGACTGCTTTGCTCTGTGCACACCGGATGCCACTTTTGATCTTCGTCAGGGGATGCTCGGTGCCAGAGAGCATAACCCGGAGGACTTCATTACCAAGATCACCAGTGTTTCTC
>CAVITM010000253.1:0-3097 GCA_963645455.1 Moraxellaceae bacterium
CTATAATATACAATAGAATGCAGCTTTCAGACATTCTGTTGTCATGAATAAAAAATGATATAAGGTGCCTGTATGGGCACCTTATTTTGTGTAATTTCTATGAAGAAAAGTAAGAAGATTATTAAATACCCCAAGGCTTTGAATCTAAATATCGGTGTCATTTTTTTTGCGCTGATTTTTATATATCTGCTTCTTAATGTATATTCGTATCTGACGGCAAAGCACGTGTCCTACTATGAAGTAGATACAGGCAGCATCCGTATTCAAACCACCTATACGGGACTGGCACTGCGGGAAGAGGAGCCTGTCTATGCGGCGCAAAGCGGCTATGTCAACTATTATCTCAAGGACAATTCCCGTGCCAAAAAGGGTTCCCTGATTTGCTCCATTGATGAAAGCGGCAATGTATCCGACAAGATCACCCAGGCAGGAGGATCCGATCAATCCTTAGACGATGAAGCTTATGACATGCTCATTGAAAAAATGCAGGATTACTGCAATTCCTACTCAGATACGACTTTTTACAACAGCTATACATTTAAAAATGATCTGACAGCCGAGCTGATGGAGGCGGTCAACCTAAGCGCATTGAACTCCATGTCAGATTATGCAGCCAATGCAGAGGCAGATCAGACCTTTCACCGCATGAAAGCCGCCAAGCCCGGGATCGTATCCTATTACTGCGACGGCTACGAGGGAGTGACTGCTGACAATTTTACTGCCGGTATGCTGGATGCCTCCGGCTATGAAAAGGATAATCGAAAGTCAGCTACCTATACTGAATCGGGAGAACCGCTGTACAAGCTGATCACCTCCGAGAACTGGCAGCTCGTACTGGCCATTGATGATGATTTGAAGCAACTTCTGGCAGATGAGACAGCCATTCAGGTACGGTTTAAATCTGATGAAACCACCGCCTGGGCAACCATAGACTTTAAAAATCGGGACGGCTGCGACTATTTGATTTTATCTTTTACAAATTCAATGATTCGCTATGCGTCGGAGCGTTTTATCGATGTGGAGCTTTTGTTGGATGAACAGAGCGGCCTTAAGATTCCAAACCAGTCCATTGTGACAAAGTCCTTTTTTGTTGTTCCAAAGGAATATTTCACAAAAGGCGGCAGCAGTAACTCACTGGGAGTTCTGGTGGAGACTACAGATGATTCCGGTGAAAAGGTACAAAAATTTATTGCAACCGATATCTATGCATCCACGGATGATAGCTATGACATTTCAGAGGAAGGCCTTACCGCAGGCACAAAGCTGATCCATCCCTCCGGCGGAGATGCCTTTACATTGGATGAAACGACGGAACTAAGCGGCGTATACAATATCAACAAGGGTTATGCCGTTTTCCGCATTATAGAGATTCTCTATCAGAACAAGGATTATACGATCGTCGCACGGGGCAGCGATTATGGCATATCACTCTATGATCATATTGCCCTGGATGGCTCTATGGTGACAGAAAATGAGATTATCAATGAATAGGAGAGATACAAATGCTGAAGGATAATTTAAAACAGGTAGAAGAGAACATTGCACAGGCATGCAAACGGGCCGGTAGAGAGCGTTCAGAGGTGACGTTGATCGCAGTCAGCAAGACCAAACCGGTAGAGATGCTTCAGGAGATTTACGACGAAGGAATCCGTGACTTCGGTGAGAATAAAGTCCAGGAGATCTGCGAAAAATATGGCCAGCTTCCGGAGGATATTACATGGCACATGATCGGTCATCTGCAGCGCAACAAGGTCAAGCAGGTGATTGACAAAGCGTCCCTCATCCATTCCGTGGATTCCTACCGTCTGGCCCAGGAGATCAGTATCCAGGCACAAAAGAAGAACATCTGCATGCCGATTCTCATAGAGGTAAATATTGCACAGGAGGAGAGTAAATTCGGCATATCTGCAGAGGAGACGATCCAGCTGGTGGAGGAGATCGCAGCCCTTCCCAACCTGTCAATCAAAGGATTGATGACCATTGCTCCGGCTGTGACTGACCCTGAAGAGAACCGTCCGTATTTTCAGCAAATCAAACAATTATCTGTTGACATAAAAAACAAAAACATCGATAATGTATCTATGGATATTCTCTCCATGGGCATGACCGGTGATTATGCGGTTGCCATTGAAGAGGGTGCAACAATGGTTCGTGTAGGAACTGGTATTTTCGGAGCCAGGAATTATGCAAACAGATAGATGTTCCGACTGCACCTACACGAGGGATAGGAGTATATAGATTATGGGAATATTTGATGGATTT
The DNA here is from genome assembly GCA_963645455.1 of Moraxellaceae bacterium. Classification (GTDB taxonomy): domain Bacteria; phylum Bacillota; class Clostridia; order Lachnospirales; family Lachnospiraceae; genus W0P33-017. The sequence goes on from CAVITM010000253.1 coordinate 2,263, forward strand.
TTAAATATGATGCGCCTCGGGCCGGATGACGATGATGATTTTTACGATGATGGCTATGAGGACGAGGTAGAACAACCGAAAAAAGCACCTGTACGTGTCACTTCCAAATCCACTGCTGATGTGACTGAAGCAAATTCGACGGTAATGGTGGAGCACCGTCAAAAGGAGAAGCCCCAAAATAAAGTGACACCCATGCGCAGTTCTTCCAGACGCTCACAAAATTCCGCCGGTATGGAAGTATGTGTGATCAAGCCCACAACCTTTGATGAATCCCGGGAGATCACAGAGACACTGCTGGCAGGCCGTACCGTGGTTTTGAATGTAGAAGGCCTGAATGTGGACGTTGCGCAGCGAATCATTGATTTTACTTCCGGTTCCTGCTTCGCCATCAGCGGCAATTTACAGAAGATCTCCAATTATATCTTTATTATTACACCGCAAAACGTAGATATATCCGGTGATTTTCAGTCCCTGATGGATACCTTTGATATCCCCGGGATTTAGACCAGATCAGAATGAATGCAGAGACACAATATATCGAAAAGCGCCTGATTGATCTTTCCAGACAGGCCAATCGAAAAGGGATCGTCATGTTCAGTGATTTTTTATCACTCTATGAACAGTCGATCCTACAACAGAACAAAGACCAGCTGGAAGCCAGGATTGAGCTGTCCGGTGGATATACATATGCAGAGCGTCAGATGGCAGCCTTTATCCCTGATGCTCTTTTTTACGAGTGGGAATATCCCTTCGTTTGCATTCAGATCCTTCCAGCCTATCCAAAGTTTGCGGAACAGATGACACACCGGGATGTTTTAGGGGCACTCATGAGCCT
>CAVITM010000254.1:0-3091 GCA_963645455.1 Moraxellaceae bacterium
GGCTACACACATGCCGCAATTGATACAATCCGATCCCTCCACAACGATGGGAAGGGAGGTGATGTTGGATCCGATGGAGATACATCCCCGCTTGCATGCATCCTGACAGGGATTACAAGGGATGTTCTGGGTACATTCAATCACCGGATGTACACCAGCGCGATGGGTCACGCCCGGATACCGCTCAATTTCCTCATCTGCCACAAATCCGTGCTCCAGCAGATTCCGGGAAACTTCAATGCCTTCCTCTGTCCGCTCAATTACCTTGCCGCGGTTCTTCGGAGCAAACATGCCCTGCCGCAGTCCGTCCAATGCTTGATCCAGATCTGTCAGTTGTGCGTCCAGCTCCTTTTTATCCATGTATCCTAAATATTCTGCTGCCACGATTCCGGCCATACGTCCCTCGATCATGGCTGAGGAAGCTTCCTCGATACCGGACACATCTCCTGCCACGAACACGCCGGGAAGAGAAGTTCTGCCATAGGCATCGCAGATGGGCACCTGGCCTCCCCGCTTGGGATTATCTTCCATCTCACAGCCTGCCATCTTTAAAAGCTGGGACATGGGGGACAATCCAACTGCCAGACAGATGGTATCCACATCAAAATGTTTTTCCGTACCCGGAATAAACTGGAAATTACTGTCAATCTGCGCGATGGTGACACCGGTCACGCAGTCCTCTCCCTCTGCCTTTACAATGGTATGGGATAAATAAAAGGGTACGCCGGTACGTGCAACCTTTGCCGCATGGACACCATAGCCACCGACTCTCGGAGCCGCATCTACCAGAGCCACTACCTCACAGCCGCACTGCTCCAGCTGGAAAGAAACTACCAGTCCTACGTTTCCGGAGCCCAGCATCAGTACCTTTTTTCCCGGAAGTACGCCATGCAGGTTCATCATGGTCTGTGCAGCTCCCGCTCCAATGACGCCCGGCAGGGTCCAGCCCGGGAAGGTAACCATATTCTCGGAAGCTCCCGTTGCGATCAGTATGGCATTTCCTTTAAAATGTTGGATCTCCTCGCCCCGTTTAACCACGATCTCCTTATCCTGATAGAGGCCGATGACTGTGGCATTCAGCACTACCTCTACGCCTGCCTTTGCCGCTTCATCCAGCAGCTGCTGGCCGATGACAAAGCCTCTGACCTTGGCGCGATGCTCCTTGGATCCGAAAAATTTATGAATCTGTTTAAAAAGCTGGCCGCCCGGTTTTTCGTTTTCATCAAATATCACCGTCTTTAAGCCCCGCTTGGCAGCCTCGATACCTGCTGATAATCCGGAAGGGCCGGCGCCTACGATAATCAAATCATATCTTTTCATTTTCTTTTCCTCCCCTCCGCTTACTGTTGTTCAAATGGCTTGTCTGATACCCCGTACTGTGTACGGACATCCATGCCTGCCGCAAGGGGCGTGATACAGGTTCTGACATTGGGCGCACCATTGACTACCATGACACAATCCGTACATCTTCCGATGGCACAAAAGATTCCTCTCGGCTTGTGCTCCTTCTTTGTATACCGGTGAATCATGACTCCGGCCGCCTTCAGTGCTGCCGCAATAGGTTCGCCCTCATAGCCTTCCAGCTCTTTTCCATCAAATGTAAATTTTACAAGCGCACCTTTTTCCTGAACTCCAAGAATCGGATGCTCCTTTATTCTCTCTGACATAATTGATCTCCCTTCCTTTTAGCTAGGCCAAGGCCGGCTTTTCCCAAAGCCGAAGCTTTTGTCCCAGGCCTAACTTTAATGCCCGTTCATAGCATCTCTTGCCCCAGGCCACATCCTCCACCGGCATACCGCCTACGGAGAAAATAATAACCTGATCCTCAGACGTTCTGCCCGGACGTTTTCCAAAAATAATGTCTCCCAGATCGTACATATCACTTTTTTCAATGAGACCGTCATGGATCATATCCGTAAATTTGGATCCGATAATGTTGTTTGCCCCGAAGGAGGGATAGGGAAATTCCTCTGCCCAGGCTTCATAGAGGGCTGTATTATCCACCACCAGCTTGCAGCGGTCTGTATCAGCCATATAGTCTGCCGCCAGCTCAAAGCAGCTGACTCCGATGAGCAGTGCTCCGGGCTTGATCCATTCTCCCTTCACCAGGGGATAAGTGCTGGGATCGGTATTTCCTGAGTTTGCAAAGGAGAGTACATCCGTATCCCTCACCAGCTCCTCCACCGTATCTACCGGGCGAATCACAGGAATCTGGGGATATTTTTCTTTTGCATATTCGATAAAGGCGTTCAAGGATTTCGCTCCTCTTCCCTTGACCTTGATCTCCTGAATCCGGGGACATTCCGCCAGGATCGCTGCCAGGGATGTTTTTCCCATGACCCCGGGCCCGCAGATACCGCAAACCTTCGCATTTTTCGGTGCCAGATACCGGGCGCCTACGCCTGGAATGGCACCGGTTCTCATGGCACTTAAAATATTGGCAGACATGAGAGCCAAGGGAGCGCCTGTGTCCTTGTCATTTAGCATCACAGTCAGAATGGATCTGGGGAGACCCTTTTTCTTGTTGTTGCTGTTGCTGCCGTACCATTTCATTCCGGCCAGATCAAAGGATCCGCCGATATAAGCCGGCATGGCCATAAATCTCCGGTCATCGCCCTCATCCAAAGGCATATTGGGAAATGGTGACTCCATGGGAAAAGATACCTGGGAGCCATGGGAATTGTGATTTTCGCCGCCCATCACATAATCTCCCTGATTCAGACACTGGATGACCTCTTCCATGGTGTCAATGCATGCCGGCATATCCCAAACGCCGGCCTTTATCATGTCCTCCTCAGACAAAAATACAAAATCAATTGTCGGATCTGCCATCGCTTGTTCCTCCTTTGCAGCTACTCTATTTCATATATGGCGCATCCCAAAGCTTAAGAGTTGTACCGATTCCTTTTTTCAGTGCTCTCTGGTAACAGTCATATCCCCAGGAGAGATCCTCTAAGGGCATGCCGCCGATGGAGCACATCACGATCTCCTCCGGATCTTTTCTGCCTACGGAGTTTCCGTTGACCAGATCTGACAGATTGATCACCTGCTCCCTGGGAATCTGTCCGCTCTCCACCAGATGTACAAAATG
>CAVITM010000255.1:0-3086 GCA_963645455.1 Moraxellaceae bacterium
ATGGAGTCTCCGCTTTTTTCTCGCTGTCCCAGCTCCATCCGTTCGTGCCGTTGAGTTCGGGCGTGTTGTATTTTTTTATGCGCTCTTCGAATGCGTCATACAGCGCGTTCCCGCTTCCGCCGCTCGATATTGCATATGCCGAGGCGGAAATTGAAAATAATAAAATGAGTAACAACATAACCGTAAAAAGTCGTTTCATAGCTTCTCCTTCTCCTACGTATTATCCTTTTAGAAAATTTTCGCAATATATGTCTGCATTGCTTCACCATTGAATATTTTCGGGGGTGGACGTGTTATGCTGTTTAATTGTTAAATGCCTATTTCTGCCGGCAGCAGATGTTTAAACTGGTCTGCTCTGCCCGTAGTAGGCGTTTGCGCCGTGCTTTCTGAAATAGTGCTTGTCCATGATGTATTTCGGAGCGGGCTGCATATTGGGATCAAAGGTTCTTGCGATAAACGCCATGTGCGCGATTTCGTCCAAAACCAGCGCGTTTTCGACCGCCTTTTCCGCGCTTGCGCCCCATGTAAAAGGCCCGTGCTTGCAGACGAGAACGCCCGGAGTGGCAATCGGGTCTATCCCGCGGGAATTGAACGTCTCGACGATGACCTTGCCGGTGTTCAGCTCGTATGCCTCCGCGACCTCCGTCTCAGTGAGATGCCGCGTGCATGGGACTTCGCCGTAAAAATTGTCGGCATGCGTTGTGCCGTAGCAGGGAAGAGGCTGTTCCGCCTGCGCCAGAGCCACGGCATAGCGCGAATGGGTGTGGACAACGCCCTTTATCCCGTTGAAATTGCGGTACAGCTCAAGATGCGTCGGGAGATCGGAGGACGGCCTGAGCTCGCCCTCGACCACGTTGCCCTCCATATCGACAACGACCATATCCTCCTCGCGCATTGCGGCATAGCTTACGCCGCTCGGCTTGATAACGACATATTTCCTATCCTCCGATATTTCGGAGGCATTGCCCCAAGTGAGCACCACAAGCCCGTATTCGACAAGCTTGAGATTGGCATTCAGCACTCTTTTTTTGATTTCTTCCAGCATTGTTTTCTCCTGTTTTCTACACAGATATAAAAAGATTATAAAAAGGATGAGTCAATTGCAAAGTTAACTTCCAGTATGAACTGAGCAACGCTGGAAATAAGTTCTGCAAAAGGCTTCCTTGAAATAAAATATGCAAACATAGCTATCAGTACTTGAAAGCTATGGGATTGCCGAATAAAATAAAGATACTTTCTCCGTCCGCAGGATAAGGCAACGCTGAGGAGCGACCTGAGCGGCGTGCGGAGCTTACGAAGGGACGACATCGAAAGGTGCCGGCCTTTTTGTCGTCCCTTTGGAAACCAATGCGATAAACCTCGGGGTTTAAGGGGCAGAGCCCCTTCGTCTCTCCGAACAGGGCAGTTGCGGATTCGGAGGAAACCATGTCAAAGTATTCTCACCTAACCCTCAGTGACCGAATAACAATTGAGATCGGCCTTCGAGAAAGAAAAAGCTTTGCCGCAATCGCAATTGAAATCGGAAAGGATGCATCCACCATCTCAAAGGAGGTAAGGAATCATGTGAAAGCAAAACGATCCGGCAGTTACAATCCATGTGCCAATAGAAAGAACTGCAAACACCATGGAGACCTTTGTAAGCCCTGTCAGTATTCATGGGGAAAAGATTGCAAGCAGTGCGGCTATACTAAATGTTTCAAGCGCTGCCCGGATTTCAAGGATGACCCATGCCTGAAACTTAACAAGCCCCCATATGTTTGCAATGGTTGTGTTGAGAGACAGGCGTGCAAACGCGAACGTCGGCTGTACGAGGCAAAGTTTGCTCAGGAAGAGTATGAAACTGTTCGCAGCGAATGCCGAAAAGGATATGCCATCACACCGTCTGAGGCAGGGCGGATTGACAGCATCCTCTCACCGCTGATAAAGCAGGGACAATCCCTCCACCAAATTTGCGTCAATAACACGGATGAGATCATGCTTGCGGAAAGAACTCTATACAACTACGTGGACGCCGGTTTGTTCACAGCAGGAAACCTTGATCTTCCAAGGAAAGTTCGGTACAAAGTTCGCAAGAAAAAGTCGTCTGTACGGGTTGATCACAATTGCCACCTTGGCAGAACATATGAAGACTTCCTTGAGTACATGCAAGCAAATCCAGATGCACCAATCGTTGAGATTGACTCTGTAGAAGGACGGAAAGGCGGAAAGGTTTTACTTACAATCTATTTTCAAAATTCCAACCTTATGCTGGCATATATTCGAAACCGAAATACCGCCCGTTCTGTAACTGAGGTATTTGAATGGCTCTATTCCTTACTGGGTCATGACCTGTATTGCAGAATGTTTCCCGTTATTCTGACGGACAGAGGAAGCGAGTTTACAGATCCTGTTGCGATTGAATGCACTGAATACGGAGAAATTCGCAGCAGAGTCTTTTACTGCGATCCGCAGCGTTCTGACCAAAAGGGCGGCTGTGAGGTTACTCATGAATTTATTCGCCGTATTTTGCCGAAGGGTACGTCCTTTGATCATCTGCAGCAGAGCGACGTTAATCTCATGATGAGCCATATTAACTCTTACACAAGAAAGAAGCTGGGCAACCAGTCCGCCTACCGGTTGTTCAGCTTCTTCTATGGGGAATCTGTTCTGCCGTCACTCGGCATTTATGAGATTCCCGCTAATGATATTAACCTGACGCCCCGTCTTCTAAACAAGTAAAACAGCAAGCTGCCCTGCTCGGAATATATCCTTACTCAGGGGTGGAAGTTACTTCTGCAAATTTTGAAGAAGAGCTTCGACCTCTGGTTGGCTTGCGCTTTTTTTCAGAGAGCGCCTTGTCTTCGTCTATGATACCGCAACCGTTCTCTATATTCAATTCCCTTTGCAAAAGTGATTTCCGGTACGGCTCAAATTTGCAGAACTTACTTCTGCTTTTTGACGAAATTCTTATTTTACCGGAAGTTACTCTTGCAAAGCTTTAGTGGCCTCGGAAGTTAATTCTGCAAACTGGAAGTTACTTTTGCATTTGACCCAGAGGAAGCGAGTTTACAGATCCTGTTGCGATTGAATGCACTGAATACGGAGAA
>CAVITM010000256.1:0-3086 GCA_963645455.1 Moraxellaceae bacterium
TTTCTACACCAGGGCGCATGATTTGGTAAACGGTAAATAATCCGTACCTTATCCTCTCCCGCTAGAGCCGTCATAATCAGGTGGAAACCGTTAAATCATGTTTTCACCGTTTGTGGAGGCAGCTTATGGAAGAGGTTGGTTCAATTACGCGCAAACTCAGACACCAGGAATGGGCCAGGGATGTTTCTGAACGCATCAGCTCGGGACTTTCCGTGAAGGAATGGTGCCGACAGAATAATCTTTCTGTAGACACTTACCGCTCTCGATTACGTACTATCCGCCGTGAAATGTTGGATGTCGTTCCCGGAGACTTCGTGGAAATCCGTCAGCCGCAGCAACTCCCTGCAGCAGCGGATGCTGTTGTGTCAGATGCTGCCGGACAGATTTCTGTTGAAGTCAATGGTGCCGTAATTCATTTTGATTCCGGTACTCCGGAAAATCTTGTGACCACAGCAGTAAGGGCGGTGCGCAATGCTTAAAGACTATACCGGCTTTCAACATATCTATATCCGCCTGGGCTATACCGATCTGAGGCTTGGAATTGATGGACTTGCTGCTTTGATCAGGCAGGACATGAACCTGAATCCGTTTGCACCGGATACATTGTTTCTCTTTTGCGGCCGTAGAAACGACCGTATCAAATGTCTCACATACGAGGAGGATGGATTCCTTCTTCTCTATAAGCGTGTGGCTGACGGATCCTTTCGCTGGCCTCGCACACCGCAGGAAGTGAGAAACCTTTCCTATGAGGAATTTCATCGTCTGATGGATGGTGAAACCATGACCAAGAGCATTCGAAAATCCACGCCAAAACTGCTGTGAGCTTTGCGTATTCACAATCCAAGGACACCTGTGAACAACTTGTGTGGATACGGAAAATACCCCTTGAAATCAAGGAAAACAGGCTTTACGTTAGAGTCATGCAGACTCTAACCGATGAACAATTGAATGCTCTTCCCAGGGAGGCAATCCTGATTCTGTACCGCGCTATTGCGCAGCAGCTGGATGCCATGGAAAAGCGTGATGCAGAGAATCAGGCGAAGATCGAGGCTCTTGAGAAAAAGATTGATCTTCTCCTGGAAGATGTACGCATTCTCACGAATCATCGTTTTGGCAGAAAGACAGAACAGGCCCAGGTGGATGGGCAGTATTCTTTTGACGCAGACGGAAAAATCATCGGCAATGAAGCTGAAAAGATCGCAGAAGAAGGAACTGCTCCGGAACCACAGGAGCAGGAAGTTATCAAGTATTCCAGAAAGAGAAGTGCCGGTAAACGGGAGGCAGATCTTAAGTCTGTCCGTATAGAGGAAGATCCAGCTGTAGAACTTTCTGAAGAAAAGCTTCGAGAACTATTTCCATTCGGATACAAGCGGCTGCCTGATGAAATCTATTCTAAGCTGGATTACATCCCGGCCGAGTTTGTGCTTCACCATCGTCACATCGCGGTTTACGCCGACAAGAAAAATGAAGGGACGATTGTCAGGGCAGATCATCCGAATGAACTGATGCCGCACAGTCTTCTTACAGAATCACTGGGAGCAGCGATTATTACTGCTAAGTATGAATGCGCTGTTCCGCTTAACCGGTACTCAGAAGCAATCGCAAGACAGTTTGATGTGCATATTTCCCGTCAGGTGATGGCCGGATGGGTCATTGAGTTGTATAAAAGGTTCCTGTTCCGAATTTATGAAAGGATGCATGAAAAGCTTCTTGAAGCAAAGCTGATTCATTGTGATGAATCGCCGTTTAAACTGATTCATCCGCCCAATCCTTCAGGACCAAACCACAAAAGCTATATGTGGGTTTACCACACACATGAGAAATACGGAGCTGTCCCCATTTATCTTTATCAGTACTGTGATGGACGCAGTTCCGATTATCCAACCTCCTTTTTGGAGGGGTATCAGGGAATACTCGTAACGGATGGCTATCAGGTCTATCATTCTCTTTCTAAAAAGAGCAGAGATCTGACCGTTGCTGGCTGCTGGGTTCATGCCAAACGAAGGTTTGCTGTCATCTGCAAGGCAGATGGGGCAGAAAAGTCGAAAGGAACCATTGCATTCGAGGCATCCAGGCGAATTTCCCAGATTTATCATGTAGAAAACCTGTGTAAGGCCAAAAGTTCTGAAGAACGGCTGGAATACAGGAACATACACGTCCGCCCTCTGGTGGATGCTTATTTTGCGTGGCTCAGACAGGTGCAGCCAATGACCGACCGCAGTTCTGCGACCGGAAGAGCGATTACGTACAGCCTCAATCAGGAAACTTATCTGAGAGCCTTCCTGTCAGACGGAATCATTCCGCTTGATAATAATGATGCAGAACGCAGCATCCGAAAATTTGTAGTTGGAAGGAAAAACTGGGTCATCATTGATTCCGTGAACGGAGCGGAGGCCAGTGCAGGACTCTACAGCATTGTCGAAACAGCAAAAGCGAACAGACTACGCACGTATTTTTATATCCGACACGTTCTATCAGTGATGAAAGAACACATCGATGACGTCTTCAATAAGGATGAATCTTATCTGGACGATCTGCTTCCCTGGTCAGGAAACCTGCCAGAGGAATGCCATGTCCCGGAAAAGGCAGAAGCTGCCGATACACAGGAAAAAGCATAACCTTTAATCAGCGTATTACCAAGGTACGGATTATTTACCGCTTACGAGAATGCTGACAGGAGTGATTCTTTTTTCAACGGCCAGAGTCGTGATGGCAGCCTGAATCAGCTTAAAGTTGTCGGGCTTGCGGTAAGAAGAATCCTGTCCGAGGGAGGATGCCAGAAGCCGGTAAAAGTCGTTGACAGAAACCGTTGAGAGGCCGATATAGATCACCTTGTAGCGGGAGGGATTTAAAGAGGCTGCGAATCGGCGTACGGCAGTGGTTTTACCAAGACCGGGAGCTCCGGTGCACAGGGCGAAGCCTTTGGTTTCAAGGAGATAATGCAGACGGAACTGCGCTTCCTGAAATTCGTTGGATTCTACAATGATGTCTCTTGAGTTTTTCAGAAACGGATTGAATTCGAGCCCGTAGCGGGCAATGTAGTCATCCATGAGATATCCTTTCTACAGCTGGGGTGAAGGCTGTTG
>CAVITM010000257.1:0-3068 GCA_963645455.1 Moraxellaceae bacterium
TATGCGTATCGGTTTAACTCAGCTAGGCACAAGATGTAGCGACTGCCCTAGAGAGCCTAGCAAACAGCTGATCGTGTTGGAATCTCCGGTTAAAGCGGAAGCAGAATTCATCCAGGTACGGCTGATAGTTGCCGCAGCTTCCGTGATAGGTACCGAGCAGAAATGCCTTGAAGTTGCCGATTGCGGTATGAACCCGTTTGAGATTTCCGATTTCATACTTTGCGGCATCAAGCGTAATGTTTTTCAGCCCCAGATAGCTTTTGTAACCGTCGCACTCGATAGTTGATCCTTCCTGAACATGCTGATCGACCACATTTTGCAGCGTTTTGGTCGTGACATCAGGAATAATCTGAAGTTTCAGAAACATCGTATGATCTTTTGGGTTCTTCGATATAGCGACAGCCATTTTCTCTCGCTCAGTCCCACGCCCACGCTTCTTTCCGCGCTCCGGAGCGCCCAGATAGGCCTCATCCATCTCAATAATCCCTGTCAGCAGATAGTTCTTATCGCGCTCCTGCATGGCTTTCCGGATTCGCACCAGAAGATACCAGGCACTCTCATAGGATAACTCAAGCTGCCGAGCAAGCGCTTTGGCGGAAATACCGCGTTTATCTGTAGCGCAGAGATAGATGACCCAGAACCAGATCGTAAGTGGCAGATGAGTACGGTGCATCACGGTTCCTGCGGTAACGGAGGTCTGCCGTCGGCAGGCCTTGCACTGGCAGGTATGCCGTGTGCGAAGGTAGGAGTATTCCCGACATCCGCATTTCGGGCATACAAACCCATCCGGGAAGCGCACTTCAAACATATAATCTCGGCAGGCTTCCTCTGTTGCAAACCTTGACCGGAAGTTCTTGAACGTAATTCTTTCTGCTTTTGCCATCGTAGAGCACCTCGTACCTTTGAGATGCTCCTATTATACAGCAAGATGTGTCCCATAAATGGGAGTTTACCGATATTTTGTGGTCAGCTGAGTTAAACCGATACGCAGAAATAAGAAAAGGAGGCCATTGAAGTGGGCGTGATATTAGAAACGAATCAGCTTTGCAAATTTTATGGGACGGGGGAAAATCAGGTCAAAGCCGTCAATCATGTGAATATCCAGATTCAACAGGGAGAATTTGTCGCCATTGTCGGAAAATCCGGCTCCGGAAAAAGTACCCTGCTGCATATGCTGGGCGGGCTGGATACACCAACCAGCGGCAGCGTGATCTTGTCTGACAAGGACCTGTATTCCATGAAGGAGGATCAGCTTGCCGTTTTCCGGAGAAGAAAGATCGGATTTGTATTTCAGGCATTCAATCTGGTATCCTCCATCAATGTGTGGGAAAATATCGTTCTTCCGTTGGGGCTTGACGGAAAAAAAGTGGATAAAGCTTATGTCAATGATATTATCACCACACTGGGTCTTGAACACCGGATTCATAATCTTCCGAATACCCTCTCCGGAGGACAGCAGCAGCGCGTTGCGATTGCAAGAGCCTTGGTAAACAGACCGGAGATTTTGTTTGCGGACGAGCCAACCGGAAATCTTGATTCCAAGACAAGTGACGAGGTGATCGCGCTGCTGAAAATGAGCGCAAAAAAATATGGACAGACGATTGTAATGATTACCCATGATGATGAGATCGCGCAGGTTGCTGACCGTATTCTGGTGATTGAGGACGGACAGGTGGTGGATTTCAGATGAAGACAATAAGCAGGATTGCATATAGCAATGACAAAAGGAACAGGACAAGAAGTATACTGATCATGATGGCAATCTGTCTGACCACGATGCTGCTTGTTATCATCAGTACTGTGGGAAATGGGGTAATTCGTTTACAGAAAAGTCAGGCGGCAAGCTCATACGGAAGCAACTACGGCCTGTTTATCGCCGCAGATGGTACGCAATTAAAAGAAGTGGAACGCAGAGCTGAGATATCTGATATCGGCATCATGTGTACGGAGGGCATCCTGAAAGGAAATGAAAATGGCGGCTTTGTCAGTGCGGATGAAACGGTCAGGAAAATGCTTCCCTATAATCAGGAATATGTGTTGAAGGAAGGTACCTATCCGGAAAAGGCGCAGGAAATTGCCGCAGGACGCGCTTTCTTTGATGCAGTGGGATACCATGATGTAAAGGTCGGAGACACCGTAACATTGGAGTACCGTTCCGGCATGCAGTCGGAATACGCACCGGTGGAATTTACTGTCAGCGGGATTTTATATGACCGGGATGAATATACCATCGAGGCTTCCTATGTTGTATTCGGTTCGCAGGATTTTTATAATGAGCGTGTTGCGGAGGGTGACAGGCAATATAATATCTATTTTACCTTGAGCGATTCTGCAAATGTATCTATGAATAATGTTGCGCCTGTTATAAAAGAAATCGCGGATTCCTGCGGCATTGACCAGAAAAACGTGATCATCAATGACCTCTACCTGCAGTGGGTATTGCAGCCGAGCTATGAAATGATTGTGGTTTGTGGAACCCTGATCCTCGGAATCGTGCTGTTTTCCGTTGTGGTCATTTATAATATCTTCCAGGTCGGGATCGCCCAGAAGGTTCAGGAGTACGGAAAAATCAAGGCGCTGGGTGCAACCAGAAAGCAGATGAAGCAGTTGATCTTTCGTGAGGGCATTCTTCTGGCGGTTCCTTCGATACCGCTGGGGCTGCTGTTTGGTTTCCTGATTGCAAAAGTCAGCTTCAACTGGCTGGTGGAGCAGGGAAATCTGGTATCGTCCGGAATCAAGAACCATCAGGTGCCTCTGTTTTCACTGACAATTATGCTCATCTGCATTTTTGTATCGTTTCTTACGGTCGTTTTGGCTCTGCGCAAACCCATGAAAATTGTTTCCCGGATTTCACCCATCGAAGCGACACGGTATCTTGACGGCTCCAAAACGCAAAAACAGGGCAGACGAAAAGGCAGAAAAGATGTCACCGTTTTCTCCATGGCAATGGCAAATGTGACAGGCAATCCGAAAAGAACCATTGCTACGATTCTTACCATGGGGCTTTCCTGTGTATTGTTTGTAATTATCTCTAATTATGTTGGGAATATTGACACGGAGCACGAGGC
>CAVITM010000258.1:0-3049 GCA_963645455.1 Moraxellaceae bacterium
CTACTGACGTAAGGGTTGGACGAGGAGGGGCAAAGCACCGTTGCTCCTTTTGCAGAGGAGACAGCTCCGTCGGCATGGATCCGGATGCAGATGTCCGCACCGCTCTCATTCATCAGCAGTGCCCGCTGTTTATTGGAAATGTTGACATCGTTTTTTGTCCGGGTCATCACCACCTGATAGCCGCGGTTCCACAATGCTTTTTTCAGCTTTTTTGCCACTTCCAGTGTCAGCCTGTATTCCGGCTTGCCGGTTGACACTCCGCTGGTTCCGCCGGCCACTTTTGCTTTGTAGGTCGATGATCCCGGGCCGTTTGGCTCGGTGCTGCTGTCGCCATGTGACTGATGTCCCGGATCAATTCCGATGATTTTTTTGCCCGACACCTGCAGCAGCACGGATATTTTCTGGCCGCCGACAGATGCATAGATCCGGGTTTTTCCATAGCGCTTTGCACGCACCAGCCCGCTTTTGTCTACAGATGCAATTTTTTTATTGCCAGTCCACCATGTGACTCTGCCCTGGGCATTGGTTCTGAACCGGTAAGTCCTGCCGGCTGTCAGTTTTGTGACGGAACGTGTAAACGCCAGCGTGGCCGTCTGTTCGCTTTTCCCCTGAACCGTCTTTGCAGCAGCTGAAACACATGGCATAGAAAAAAGCATGGTGAAAAGCAGCAGAAAAATGCCGGCCTTTTTTATGATTTTTTCCCTCATTATTTTTCTCCGCATTATGATGATGCTTGGGTGAAAAAGTATTTTTCCCCTCTTTTATGATTCTGAGGGCATCAATGTCCGCATAGAATTCAAAATCGCCAAAACGGAAACGCCTACATCCGCAAATACCGCTGCCCACATGTTGGCATAGCCGGTGGCTCCCAGGATGAGCACGATGACCTTGACAGCCAGTGCAAATACAATATTCTGGCGGACGATGCGCAATGTCTTGCGCGCAATGGCAACGACTGCGGCGATCTTGCGCACATCATCATCCATCAGGACCACATCTGCCGCCTCGATGGCTGCGTCAGAGCCCATGCTGCCCATGGCGATCCCCACATCTGCACGTGTAAGCACCGGCGCATCGTTGATGCCGTCTCCAACAAATGCCAGTCGTCCATGCTCCGGAAGCTCCTCGATTAGGTGCTCCACCTGCGATACCTTGTCTGCCGGAAGCAGCTCGTAATGAACCTCATCGATGCCAAGGGATTCTGCAACAGAAAGCGCTGCTTCCTTTCGGTCTCCGGTGAGCATCACTGTCTTTTTTACTCCGGCGCGCTTCATGGCAGCCAGTGCCTCACGGGCGCCGTCCTTGATAGCATCGGCGATCACGATCGTCCCGGCAAACTGACCTTGGCACGCCACATATACGACAGTTCCGGCGCATTCACTTTCCGCAAAGGAAAGATTCAGCGACCGCATCAGCTTGGCATTGCCGGCGTAGACTTCTTTTCCATCGATCCACGTATGAATGCCGCGGCCGGAAAGCTCTTCAGTATTTGCTACGCGCTCCAGCTGAAGGGGCTGTCCATAGGCCTCCCGGATCGATACTGCGATGGGATGGGTGGAATAGCCCTCGGCCAGCGCCGCCAGCTCTAAAAGCTCCTGCTCTCCCATGGAAACAGGCTTGACCTCCTGAACCTTAAACTCGCCTTTTGTGAGTGTTCCGGTCTTGTCAAATACGATGGTATCGAGCTGTGCGACCAGCTCCAGATAATTACTTCCCTTGACCAACACACCTTTTTTAGAGGCAGCTCCAATGCCACCGAAAAATCCCAGCGGTACGGAGATTACCAGGGCGCAGGGGCAGGAAATAACAAGGAATGTACATGCCCGGTAGATCCATGTTCCAAACAATGCAGCCAGGCTGCCGGCACCCATCAGTTTCAACACAAGGGGCGGCACAAGTGCCAAGACAACCGCTCCGATCGTGACGATGGGGGTATAATATTTTGCAAAGCGTGTGATGAAGTTCTCTACCTTTGCTTTTTTCTCGGAGGCATTCTCCACCAGTTCTAAAATACGTGCCACAGTGGAATCATCGAATTCCTTGGTGGTGCGCACTTTGAGTGTGCCTGCGCCATTGACGCAGCCGCTGATGATATCCTCGCCCTGGCATATGCGGCGCGGGACGCTCTCGCCGGTCAGTGCTGCCGTATCCAGCATGGATTCGCCCTCTACCACCACGCCGTCCAGTGGCACACGCTCGCCGGGCTTGATGACGATGATCGTTCCGACTTCCACGTCGTCCGGGTCTACCTGGGTGAGGACGCCATCTTCTTCCACATTTGCATATTCCGGACAGATGTCCATCATATCTGATATGGACTGTCTGGATTTGCCGACGGCGTAGCCCTGGAACAGCTCGCCGACCTGGTAAAACAGCATGACGGCTACTGCCTCGGAATATTCACCGACACCGAATGCGCCAAAGGTGGCGACCATCATGAGAAAATTTTCATCAAAGACCTGGCCGTTTTTGATGCCGCGCAGTGCCTTGTATAAAATGTCATAGCCGATGATCAGATATGGAATGAGACAGATGGCTGCCAGCAAGGCGTGGGGGCGGATCTGCTCTGTAAGTCCGGTGTGCTCGCCGATCATGATCGCGGCTAACAAAACAAAGGCGATCAGGATGCGCACGAGCATCTTTTTTTGTTTTTTGTTCATGTGGATACCTCGGATTTCTATCAGTTTCTTGTGGCAGGGCGGTATGATAGTGTACGCAGCTGAGGTCGCACGCAGTGGGGCTGCCCTGGCGGTTCTGACTGAGAATGTACGCAGCTGAGGTCGCACGCATATTTATTTTTCTCCCTTGCGAAGCAGGGCATTCCGAGAAGCCTCAGCAAAACCTGACTCGTGTTCAGCAAAGGCTTCCACGAGTCATGAGTCTTCTCTCCATTTCGCAAAAGTCGAAAAATAAACACGCGCTGCTCCCCGCTGCTTACTTCATCGAAGTCCCCGCAAGACAATCTACAGTGCAAGATTACCTGGCAGGGATACTGCAGTGCGCAGGAAATTACTACCGCAGGATTCGTGTGTCCGGCTCTACCTTGGCG
>CAVITM010000259.1:0-3043 GCA_963645455.1 Moraxellaceae bacterium
TTTCAAATACCCTGCCACCAGCAACAAACTATAAATATTTGCCGGATCGTAAGTCCTCAATAATCCGTACCTGTTCAGAATGACACATTTCTGAGATAATTGCTCCAACATATCTAAACATGTTTTCGCGCAATTCGCTCGATTTGCACGAATCGTGTCACTCTCATCCAGGAGGATTATCTTTATGAATGCCAAACAAAAAATTCATCAGGTTCATCTTCAGGAATGGGCTGCTCGCTTTGCGGAACAGAAAGCCAGCGGTCTGACTGTCAGGCAATGGTGTGAAGTAAATCATCTTTCCTTTCACACCTACAACTACTGGAAGCATCTTCTCAAAGAAGAAGTTGTCGAGCAGGCCCTTCCCGATATTGTTCCAATTACGGTTCCTACAGTTCCAGATTCTAATTCTTCGCTCGAAATAACGGGATTCAGCTCAATTCGCTCGAATTGCGCGATTCGCTCGAATCATTCCTTTGTGAAACTGAACATCAATGGAATCAGCATTGAGATTGATGATTCTGTCTCCGTGGAGTTTCTTTCAAAACTTCTCAAGGCGGTGCGCTATGCTTAAAGATGCTGATCCTGCTTATTTTGCTGGTATCTACATTGTCTGTGGCTACACAGATCTTCGATTTGGCATTGATTCACTCGCTGCCATCATTGAACGTAGATACCATATGAACCTGTTCGTCCCTAACACACTCTTTCTTTTCTGCGGAAGATCTGCCTCAAAGATCAAAGGTCTCCTGTGGGAAGGCGATGGCTTCCTGCTTCTTTACAAACGCGTGGAATCCGGGCACTTCACATGGCCACGGTCATCTAATGATCTCAAATCCATGTCTGCAGAACAGTTTCACTGGTTGATGAATGGGTTTGCAATCGAACCTGTCATCCATGATGTCACACCCCAAAGTTCCAGTTAGACTCTGTTTTTCTTTGTGCAATACAGAGAACTTTTTCTCTTTTTTTCAGGACTGCTCTCTTTGTACTATGCACAGCTTCCAGAGACCTTATAACCATGCCCATAAGGTCTCCAAAGCTCTGCACAGCACCGTCTTTTTTTATTTTTATCTTTCTTTTTCCAGCTCTCCATTCCAATTCCCCGGCTTCTTATCCATTGTCATTTTTACCTGTTGCTGTTTCCACTGAATTGTTCTTTTTCTACTGATTCTGGTATAATAGTTCCAGTTAGGAGGCATGACTTATGATTCAGTTGTCAGATGAACAATTACATAACCTTGACAAAGAAGCTCTTATTATCATTGTCTCTTCTTTGCAGGATCAACTTCATTCTCTGCAGTCGCAGCTGGATCATGCTAATGCTCAACTTTCAGATACGAACCGACAGATTGGACTTCTCACAGAGCAGATCCGTATTATGAACCAGCGCCATTTCGGACGTAAATCTGAGGCAAACCTTTCTGAAATCGACGGTCAGATTTTTCTTTTTGATTCTTTTAATGAGGCAGAATACTTAAATCAGAATTCTGCAAAAGAACCAGAAATCAAAGAGGTCATCATTTCTTCCTATCGTCGCTCTAAGGCAAAAGGAAAGCGTGAAGCAGATCTTGAGGGACTTCCTGCACGCATCATCGAACACAGACTGTCTGATGAAGAGTTAGCCATCAAGTTTCCCAATGGTTATAAAGAGCTTCCACAGGAAGTATATAAACGTCTTCACATCATTCCTGAAACGTTTATCGTTGATGAGCATCATGTTCATGTCTATGCCTCAAAAAGCAATGATGGAACCATTCTGAAAGCTCCAAGACCAAAGGATCTTTTCCGGAACAGCATTGCCACTCCGGCATTGGTTGCATCCATTATAAACGGCAAATACACCAATGCTCTGCCATTAGAGCGACAGGCAAAAGCTTATAAAATGAACGGTATCGATCTTGCCACCAATACCATGGCAAACTGGGTGATCAAAAGTTCTGATATGTATCTTTCCCTGATCTATGATCGTATGCACGAACTGATCTATGGCAGCAAGGTCATCCATGCCGATGAGACTCCGGTAAAAGTCATGCGGATTGATAACTCTAAAACCAAAAACGGCAAGAAAACTTATATGTGGGTCTACCGGAATCGCCCCCTCAGAGGCACTCATCCTATTGTTCTCTACGATTGGCAGGATTCTCGCCGTTCAGATCATCCACGGGAGTTTTTGAAAACCTTCTCCGGTACCGTAGTGACCGATGGATATCAGGTCTACCATAAACTTGGGAAAGAACGGGATGATCTCAAAGTTGCCGGTTGTTGGATTCATGCCAGAAGACCTTTTGCAGACTTCATAAAGTCTGTTGGTCTCACTGCTGCAAAAGGCTCCATTGCCCAGGAAGCTTATGACAAGATCACTGAAATGCTGCGTATTGACAATACTTTTGATGATCTGCCTGCATCCGATCGCAAGAAACAGCGTCAGCTTGTTCTCTCTGAGAAAGTTGATGCTTATTTCACATGGATAAAACAGAAATATGCCCAGGTAACCCAAAACAGCACTATCGGCAAAGCTCTTGCATACAGCATCAATCAGGAAGACTACTTACGTGTTTTCCTGTCTGACGGAAACATTCCCATGGACAATAACTACGCCGAGCAGGCAATCCGTCCATTTACTCTTGGTCGGAAAAATTTTGTTTTAATTGAATCTTCCAATGGAGCAAAAGCCAGTGCTATCCTGTACAGTCTGGTTGAAACTGCCAAAGCAAATGGACTGAATACTTTTGAGTATTTTAATCTGCTTCTCACTGAGATTCCACAGCATATGGATGAAAGTAATCTCAGCTTCCTTGACGATCTTCTTCCCTGGTCACCCAGAGTGCAGAAAGCATGTCCCAGTAAATATAAAAAATCTTAACTTTTCAATATGCAATCCATTTTCATACAATCTATGCAATCCCCGGAAACACGGGGATTTTTGCTTATCTGGTACTCATGTTTGAGGACTTACGATGGAAATATCTGGAACTGTATCGAAGACCAGAAGATACATTTGGTATTCATCAGGCAACTTTATATGATGATTTGCTAAATGATA
>CAVITM010000260.1:0-3001 GCA_963645455.1 Moraxellaceae bacterium
ACTCTAAGGGCTCCAGCTCGTAATGCTCATCCTGCTCTACTACGACCCACTTTGCATTTGCCTTCAGTGCGGCTCCAAGCACCGGCTCCCAGATCATCTGACCGAATCCAACGGGGCGGAAGCCAAAATAACCGGTATCCTCCCCGGATTCTTCCTGGTCGATTCCGATGAGTTTGTACATGTTCTTTACTTCACCCTTTTTGATATAATCCTTGAGGTGAACTACCGGAATCCGGTCTGTATATTTCTGAACAAATTCTGCCGGCTGGCCAGTGGCTACATCACACCAGCAGGTATCCAGCTCGCTCATCAGATGATCATGCCGGATGGCCTCAAACATAGCATCATAGCCCCATCTTCCATCTGCAAGCTTTACAAATTCAAAATCATGATTGTGATAGAGGAAAGTCATGCCTGCATCGTGGATCTTTTTTCCCACCTCACTCAGCAGGGGCAAAAACTTCCGGAAGCCCTCCGGGTTGGCCGGACGATACTCCTCTGCCATATAGGGCATTACCAGATACTTCACGCCGATCTTTGAATAATCTGCAATCACCTTGTCGATATCATCCATCATATCTACAAAAGGTACGTGGGCAGAAATAGGAACCAGGCCTACCTCATCCAACATTTCTTTGACAGCTTCCGGCTCCAGTCCGTACAGGCCTGCCAGCTCTACACCGTCATAGCCCATGTCCTTGATCTGTTGCATCACATTTTTAAAATTTTCCGGTGTCTGCTCCAGTAAATCTCTCAGACCATACACCTGAATCGCTACCGGTAATCTCTCACTCATGTTCGTTTCCTCCTTGATTTATTCTCCGATCAACTGCTTGAGCATCACATGATGACGGCGCACCTGCTCAATCTCATCCTCCTCGTAAGGGCATCCCTGCTCATGATAGATTCGCTGTCCCTCAAATTCGGAAGAGATGTAACCATCCCAGCCGCTGTCCTTGATGACCTTAATGGCCTCTGCATAATTGATGGTAGGCTCCTGGCAATCCTCGGTCATGCGGTAGAACTTGCCGTGGAAATGAACGACTACATCCA
Organism: Moraxellaceae bacterium; assembly: GCA_963645455.1. GTDB lineage: Bacteria > Bacillota > Clostridia > Lachnospirales > Lachnospiraceae > W0P33-017. Next base: position 1,054 of record CAVITM010000260.1, read on the forward strand.
TCACCTCTGCCAGGGTGGAAGGCTCACAGTAATGTCCCATAAAGGTGCTGCCCTTTAACATGCTGATGGTGCGATCCATGGCTCCCATAGACTGTACAGCCTCGAGAGTCTCCGGCAGATCTGCTTCCTTTCTATAATTCTCGCGGATATAATCCGTGATGTCCTTAGACTCACCCATGACCTCCAGGAAATGCAGCTGTGAGCCAAACATTCCTCTGGTGAAAATACCAAAATCCGGGATGATTCCGCAGTATCTGGTATTGTGCTTTCTGGCCATCTCTACAACGTTCTGTACCCACTGATCCGTAACGTCAAGTCTGGGATGTACTTCCTGACCCATGGCTACGCCGTAATACTCTGCTGCCGGGATGCTGGCCTCAATGACTTCCGGCGGTACACTTGCCAGTACTCTGATGCAGGAGAAGCCCAGCTTGCCGGCCAGCTCCAGATCCTGCTCCATCATCTGTACCTGCTCCTGGAAGCTGGAGATCCGTCCCTTGTAAACCTTGGAATCTACGAAGGAATCCATACAGGTGGGTGTGGTGCCGTATTTTTCCATCAGGTCCTTCCAACGTGCGACTCCTTCCTTGGAAATATTTGGATATACACGACCCGGATATTTCTCTACGGGCATCTGCTCATAGATCAGCTCCACGCCCTTTGCTCCGGTAGTCTCTACCATCGTCTTGATGCAGCCTTCCAGATCAAGCTGGCCCTTCAGATAAGCCTGCTGATAGCTGTATAAAGAAACGCCTCTTTTGATTGCCATTTTTAAATCCTCCTTTTCTCATCTCTGATGTATGCTACTGCATAACGATATGCTTCATCTTTGTCGGATCAACATCTGCATAAACCACACAGGGTCTGCAGGGTCCGCCGTAGCTGACGCGAATGCCGCAGCCTACCTCGATATGTGTGACAGGAGTCGGTGTGATGCCTCCGTCTAAGGGTACAAATACCTCTGCCTTTGTGCCGTATTCCCACCGCATGGTGGTCACGGTCTCGATCATGGGCCATGTATAAGTAAAACCATCGATGGTGAATTTCAGCTGCTCCTTTGTAAAAAGCTGGCCTCCCACCTTTACGTACAGGTCATCGATCTGTGAAAGAGCGACTCCCCGGTAATACGGAATATGCATTTTAAAAACGAATCCCGGCCGGTTGCCATCCTTTGTCACGATGTTTTTTACATCCGCCGGATCCAGCAGATATTTCTGGTTAATGTCCATATGTGTTCCCTCCCTTTTATTTTTAGCCTTCCGGCCTTTTCTATAGTTATAAGTTATCAAAATGGAGGGTTTAAAACTTCAAACTCTTTGTACAAAAAAAAGATGATTTTTTGCCTTGAAAAATCAATGGAAAAAATCATCTTTTGTCCGTGTCAAAAATTAATATGTTTTTTTTGCTTTGCCCTCCGGAGCTGTTCTATGGCATGTATTCCACGTGGATATACTGCAGCTCCTGAGGCTCTAATTCCACCCGGATATTCAGCAGCTGGCTGGCGGTAGAAGTGTACTGCAGACCGCAGCGGGGAACGCTGATATTCCGCAGATATGTAATATCCTCCGTGTCCAGATTCAGATCCATCTCCATGTGGCGCCATTCGTCAAAGGCACTGCCGTTCTCCCGGTTCAGCCGTCTGGTTTTGATCTTGTATCTGCCGTTCTCCACACCGTCTAAGAGCAGGTGCAGCACGCTTTTCTGTTCCTCCTCAAAATAGGCTTCCAGGTGCTGTCCGTCGATCTCCTCTTCTTTTTTCATGTAATACTGGTAATTCAGCGTGCCGGGATTGAAGCAGACGATGCGAAAGCCCCGCTTTTCATCTGCGGTGACGATACAGTGGTCGTTTGAATAGAGCAGACTGCTGCCCAGCCGGTTCATGTACTTAAAGGCATAAAAGGACGGCTTGAAAATACCATCCTTGGAGATGAGTCCGGAGCCTCCATAC
>CAVITM010000261.1:0-2994 GCA_963645455.1 Moraxellaceae bacterium
GACGCATTCCGACGGCAGATGAGCTTCGGGAAGACGCACAGAACGTTGTGCGGCAGGAAGGAATTCGCAAGGAGGAACCTGTATTATGAGGATCATGGCAATCTCCGATACAGAATCAACTGCATTGTGGGACCATTACAACAGCAACAAAATCACCAACACTGATCTGATCCTCTCCTGCGGGGATCTGAATCCGCAATATCTGTCTTTTCTCGTCAGCTGTACGAATCTGCCGCTGCTTTATGTCCACGGCAATCATGATGAAAAATATGACCGGATACCGCCGGAGGGCTGTATCTGTATTGATGATAAAATATATGTACACGAAGGCATTCGTATCTTGGGTTTAGGCGGATGCATGCCATATAAACCCGGCAAATATATGTACACGGAAAAAGAGATGAAACGCCGTATCTTACATATCAAACACCAGCTGATCTTTTATCATGGATTTGATATTCTGCTGACCCACGCACCGGCCCAGGGACTTGGGGATGGCGAGGATCATGCACATCAGGGGTATGAGGCTTTCGTAAAACTGCTGGACAAGTATCAGCCAAAATATATGGTGCACGGTCATATGCATCTGCAGTATAGTGCTTCTTTGAAGCGCACGATACAGTACAATAATACGCAAATCATTAACGCGTATGAAAAACATACCTGGAATTATTAGGTCTTGTTTATGATATTGGCTAAATCGAGTAGGAGGCGGTGGCTAGCCGCCGTCCTCTCTCAGCACCGTACGTACCGTTCGGTATACGGCGCTTTCAATAGTTGACGTGCACAGACTGGTATGCTGTGGCTAAATCATAGAAGCCCCAGTGTATCAGTCTTTCTTTTGTTAATGCTCTTTGAACCACACCTGTGCCTGCCATTCGCCAATAAGCCTTACGGCTATATGCTCCTTCACAAGCTGCCCACTCCGGTAATCCAAGTCCTAAAAGTTTACGTTTACGCGTCTTTGGCAGTTTCCACTGTTTCCAGATGCACATCCGTATCCTTCTGTACAGCCATCCATTAAGGTTCTTGATGTTGTTTTTCATATCTGCAATGCCGTAGTAATTCAACCATCCGCACATATATACTTCTATACGCTTCATGACGCCTACAATGCTTCCGCACCTGCTCCGGGAAGTGAGTTTACGGAGTTTGTCCTTGGCTTTCTTCCATGGCTTGGCATGTACACGAATGTAAATTCCTTTGCCATTCTTCCCGAGGCAGAATCCAAGGTACTTAAAATTTCGGATTGCAAACACACTGACCGCACGGCTTTTCTCTCTGTTCACTTTCAGCTTCAGTGTTTTCTCAAGATATTTCGTACTGGATTCCAGCAGTCTTTCAGATGCACGCTCACTTTTCGCAAGCAGTACGATATCGTCTGCGTAGCGAATGCATGGTACTCCTCTTTTACTGAATTCCTGGTCAAACTCATTGAGATAGATATTGGCAAGCAATGGTGAAATATTTCCACCCTGAGGCGAGCCTTCTTCTGTCTCCATAACAACACCGTTTTCCATCACACCACTCTTCAGATATCGCTTGACCATCTGAATCACTCTTTCATCCTTTACATTTCTGCGCAGGATATTTATCAGCAATTCATGGTTCAGCGTGTCAAAGTACTTAGACAGGTCAAGAACTACCGCTCTTGTATAGCCTTTTTCTGCATACTCCTTTATCTTCTGAATCGCATCTTTTGCACTCCGCCCCGGACGGTATCCATAGTTTTCGTCTGAAAACAGAGGTTCAAAGATTGGCATTAGCTGTTGGGTTATTGCCTGTTGGATGATGCGGTCTACTACGGTAGGAATACCAAGCTTTCGTACTCCACCGTCCGGCTTCGGGATTTCTACTCGTCTGACCGGAGACGGAGTATAATGACCTTTCCGTATTCGCTCTGTCAGTTCATGATGGTGCTCCTTCAGCCATGGAAGCGCCTGTTCTATGGTCATGCCATCTACTCCTGGTGCTCCCTTGTTTGCCTTTACTCTCTTGTAAGCTCTGTTAAGATTGTCCTTATTCAGTATCTTACCCAAGATGTCCGGCTCTGCACTGTCCCTTTCCTTCCATATCCGGTTGAACGAGCGGTGCGCTCTCACATACCCTTTACGTTCCGCGCTATCTCTTTGTGAGCAGCTTTCTTTGTTTTCTGCATCCATGTGCCCATTCCTCCTTTCCGGGTCGTACTAAAGACTCCTATTGATTCGGTCCTTCGTCCTACTTTGCTTTCCTGCATTTCGGCTTACTATGACCTCTGCTGACTCCTGCATGTTCAGCACCGCCTTGCTTTGCTTGAGCGGTGGTTACCTCTTTCAAGGCATTCCACACAGGTCTCCCCGGGTACCACACGTTTCTTTCTCTCCATCCATCTGCCACATTTATCCCGCATGATTCCGTGTAGTTATTGGGCTTCGGCTTGAATTGCAGTCTTACCCTCATACGAGACCTTATATGTGATTTCTGTTCGTCAGACCAGAGATTTGCCCATGGGTTAGTAGGTTCCCCATATCCGGCTTCCTTCAGATTCCACTTCGCAGTGGACACCCTTGCCTTCGGCTATATCCTTCCCACTACCGGGCGGATTCGGGACTTTCACCCGTTAGAAACGTGCGCCGCCAGGCGCACAAATAATAGAGACAGCCATTTCGATCTGCTGTCTCTTTCAAAAGGAGAAGGTATTTTTTACTATGGGGGTAGCAAAAAACTATATAATGTATTGGGGGTATTTACAGGTATTATAATAGCAAACCCCAGCCGATAAGTGTTCACAAAGTTCACAAATCTCGCCATGAGTTTTTGTGCATATTTTTCATTACCAAATAGTAACCCTCTCTGCATTTTACAGGAATTTCGCACAATTTTCTGTGCATATCCTACAATTTTTACTCAGCAGACGTTTCTATCGCTTTTGTATCGAATAAAGCTTCGAACTCATCACGATTAATTTTTTCTTTTTCCAGAAGCAGTTCGGCACAACGATGCAGCACATCC
>CAVITM010000262.1:0-2985 GCA_963645455.1 Moraxellaceae bacterium
CCCTCACGATGACCGTGTGGTGATCGCGGGCGGCGACGGGACGTTGAACCGCTTTATCAACGATACTGCGCCGCTTATCATCGAACGGAACATCTATTACTTTGCTACCGGCAGTGGAAATGATTTTCTCACCGACATTGGAGGAAAAGCAGGTGACACACCTCGCCCCATTAACCAGTACCTTCAAAAGCTGCCGTCGGTGTATGTGAACGGCACACGCCGTTATTTCCTCAACGGCATCGGCTATGGCATTGACGGTTACTGCTGTCTGGAAGGCGACCGCCAGCGGGAGCGCTCTACAAAGCCGGTCAATTATACATCCATCGCCATAAAGGGTCTGCTGTTCCACTATAAACCCACCTCCGCCGTTGTCACGGTAGATGGCGTTAAGCACACATATAAACACGTCTGGCTGGCTCCAACCATGAACGGGCGTTACTACGGCGGCGGTATGATCCCAACACCGCAGCAGGATCGTCTCGCGCAGCCGAAGCAGCTATCCGTCATGGTGTTCCGCAGTCCCGGTAAACTGAGAGCCTTGGCCGTCTTTCCCTCTATTTTCAAAGGAGAGCATATCAAGCATACGGATGTGGTGGAAGTTCTGACCGGTCAGGAGATCACGGTGCAGTTTGACCGTCCTGCCCCACTTCAGATCGACGGAGAAACAATTCCCGATGTAACTACATATCGCGCGTCGGCCTGCGCGGAGGTGCTGGCAGAAAGGTAACAGAAATGCAAAAGGTAAAGCTAAGTATACAATCTGAACAGGCGCGCTGGCGTGTGTGGTTTTGGACAGTATGCGAGCTGTTTGTGCTGTACTCCATGCTGCGCTCTCTGCATTCAGGGCCGGTGTCCGATGCGCTGGTGTGCCTGTTGGTAGGCATCGGTGTGGCAGTAGAAGATGTACGGCAGCAATCTGCTGTCATTCATTACTGCGGGCGAAATAAACCGTGGAAATCGGGGTACATTGGCGAATTAAATGTGTTTTATGAGGAAATTGTCTCTCAAATGAAAAAAACAATGCCAGCTTTGGCAGAAAGGATAAGTGAACTATGAGCATTACAGAAAAGATTTCCCATGCGGCGGAGCGCAAAGCCTTTGAAACGATTTTGGACTCCATGCTGAAAAAAGGCCAGACACAGGATGTAGGCGACCTTGCCGAACAGCTCATCGACATGATCCAGAAGATTCACAAGGGGACTTGGAGCGACAAGTCTTACGAAACGCTGCGCATGATTGCGGAAAATCCCGATGGCAAGTGGGCGCATTATACCCAGCGGCTTATCCGAGAGAATGATCCCTACATTCTCAAGACTTTCCTGACAAATGTGGCTTACGAGGGAGGCTTCCGAGGCTATCAGACAGCGCAGGAGAATGCCGCCAAATACGACATCAATGTACCTTGGCTGATCCTGATGGATCCCACCTCCGCCTGCAATATGCACTGCACCGGCTGCTGGGCAGCAGAGTACGGTCACAAGCAGAGCCTGACCTTCGAGGAAATGGATCGTGTGCTGACAGAGGCCAAGGAATTAGGCACCCATGCCTGCCTCTTTACCGGCGGCGAGCCGCTGCTGCGGAAAAAAGACATCATCCGCCTATGCGAGAAGCACCGGGATATGGCGTTCCATGCCTTTACCAACGGCACCCTCATTGACGAGGAGTTTTGTCAGGAGATGCTGCGGGTGGGCAACTTCTTCGTGTCCATCAGCGTCGAGGGTTTTGAGGAAGCCAACGATGGCCGCCGTGGACAGGGACATTTCCAGAAAGCACTGGACGCGATGGAGCTGATGCACAGTCACCGCATCCCCTTCGGCGTGTCCATCTGCTACACCAGCCAGAACTACAAGGTCGTCACCAGCGATGAATTCCTTGATCTGCTCATCTCCAAAGGCTGCATTTTCGCGTGGTATTTCCACTATATGCCCGTTGGCCTGAACGCCGACACCTCCCTGCTGCTGACACCGGAGCAGCGCGCCTACATGAAGGATCGCGTCCGTGAAATTCGCGGCATCACCGGCGGCAAGGAACTGTACTGCATCGACTTCCAGAACGATGGTGAGTTTGCAGGTGGCTGTGTAGCCGGCGGCAGAATTTACTGCCATATCAACGCCGCAGGCGATGTGGAACCCTGCGTGTTCATTCATTACTCCAGCGCCAATATCCGGGACAAGAGCTTTTTGGAGTGCTTGCAGCAGCCGCTGTTCAAGCTCTACCGCAAGGGACAGCCCTTCAACGGCAACCACCTGCGGCCCTGCCCCATGCTGGAAAATCCGGAGCTGTTGCCGAAGATGGTGGCAGAGAGCGGTGCGCACTCCACCGACCTCGAAGCTCCGGAAAGCGCCGAGCATCTGTGTGAGAAGTGCAAGGCCTATGCCGATTGCTGGAAGCCTGAAGCCGAAAAGCTCTGGGCAGAAGAAAACCATAATTGATGGAGGTATGAATATGAAGATGGCAAATCATGACTGTTGTGAAAAGAAGCACTGCAAGTGCAGAGGCTTTCTGAAATTCGTTTTCGGTGCGGGCGTTCTTGGCTTGCTTGCGCACATGGTATATGGCTATCTGGAAGAGGATAAGCCATGTCCGCTGAAAGGATGGCTGGCTAAGCACGGGAACGAAAGTACCGCTGAATTTGAGGATTTCGACGATTGACACCAACTTTTTAACAGAGGCGGCGGCTCGTATGAGCCGCCGCCTTTTGTACGATTACCGCTCAGGGTCATTTCTTTTTTGTTTACTGTGAGAATTTTGGTGCTGCTCTTGATTTCTGTGCATAATGAGTTGCCGCACCTGCTGTTCTTCCATGTCCTCTCCGAGTAGGTGGGATGTTTCCTGTTTGGCACTGAGCAGCATAATAAGAGATGGCTTCTCATGCATGGCATCCTCTAACTGCTGTTCTGCTGCCTTTTCCTGCACAGGGCGAATGACCTGCCGTGCTTTGTACAGCTCTACCGGGTCAAAATCCGCAGCCTGCGCTTTCAGCTC
>CAVITM010000263.1:0-2978 GCA_963645455.1 Moraxellaceae bacterium
ATTGGGATCAGGTCACCAAAGAAAAAGCACTTCTTCCTGATGAATTCATGATTTACAGCGGGGATGATGCATTTACATTGCCGGTTCTTCTGGCAGGTGGTGTAGGAATTATTTCTGTATCTGCTCATGTAATCGGTGATGATATGCTTGCTATGGTAGATGCTTTTGAAAAAGGCGACTTGGAAAAGGCCAGAGCGCTTCATCTCAAAATGTACGAAATTAATAAAGGCATGTTCTTTACAGCCAGCCCGACGCCAGTGAAGACAGCTACCAATTTGATTGGCCAACCTGGTGGCCACTTCCGCCTGCCGATGGTAGAACCGACTGAGAAAGAAAGAGAAACTGTTCGTAAGATGCTTGAAAACTACGGTGGTTTGCTATAACATAGATGACAGATATGTAGAAATGAGAGAAATTATAGGCTCTTCGTGCATATGTGTGGGTAAAATCCATAGCTAAAACAGTCATTAAGCACCTTCCTGGCAGAAATTCGATACCTCCATTGGCCGGTTCGGTAATGGAATCTTGATATTTGAGCATACAAGCATAATCATATCGAGCATATTATCCACATCTCGAAAGCCAAATGCCCTCCGAATAATGAGCTTGATTTTGTTGTTTGTTGATTCAATTCTGGCATTGCTCATCTTCAATCTGATTGTATTGAGTATGTGTTTTTCATGCCTTCGAATCTTGTGACCAAGTTCCCTGAATTTCTCAATACGGCTATGGGTAGCTCTCCAAAAGAATCTGTCCAATTCTTCCTTTGCTTCATCGCCGTTACTCATATGAAGAATAAGCCGTAGCTGCTCCTTCAGCAGATAGCCGCGATACAGGCGCTTGTTACTGACAGCTATTTCTGCAAGCTGTGTTTCCTGCTTGTTTGTCAGGTGTTCCGGCGCCTTTCCCAAGGCAAAAGCAGCGCCTTTTATTTCTGCTGCTTTTGCTTCCGCTTTATGAACAGCAATGGAATCCCTGTCCTTCAGCGCACCACGGCCACGCTTGCGTTTAACGGTCTTCTTAAGTTCTTTGAATTCCTGATAGGCATCGCGCCATACCTCTTTGCGGAGTGAATTGAGCGCCTCATTTGCCCATTCCACAACATGGAAGGAATCAACACAACGGGCACAATTGGGAAGGTATTCCTCAATGCATTGGTCAATCCATCTGGCACCATCACCGGTAACAACCTTTATGGATGCACGCTGCTCCAACGTAAGGCTTTTCAGAAACTTGGAGAAGATTTCCTTCCCATGCTTGTTGCTGACCCAGACAACAGTATTGGTATCGTGATTTACAATAACCGTTATATACTTGTGACCTTTCCTGTAACTGGTCTCGTCAATGCCGATATTAACAAGGTTATCCAATCTTTTTGAGCGATCCGGTTCAATGTGTTCACGGACTCTGGAAATACAACGACCAACCGTCTTCCAGTCAATCCGTAAATACTCGGCAACAGCACTGCGACTGAGATTTTCAGCCATCCAAGTGACAACCAGATCAAAGCTTTTGGTAAAGCCGGAATTATGGAATGCCCATGGAACATCAGCAACCAGAACACCATGCTTCGGACAGCTGATTCGCTGAGTATAGGCTGTAATATATACCAGAACACCGGCAAAATCCAAAGCCCGCCAGGAACGCAGTATGCTTGATTTGTCATAAACAGGACAATGCTTATGACAGATGGGACAACGATTAGATTCCTTCTTTTGGGGACGCATACAAACTGAAAGTATTTTTACTCCGCATGCATTCACAGAAAAATTAACATCTTGAACAACTGCATTCTTGACACCGAGGATATTTTTTAATAATGTATTAGCTGAAGTCATTGGATTACTCCCTTCGTATTTCTTCGTCAGCTATACATTACGGGAATCCAATGACTTTTTCAATTGCAATTATGATGGATAGAGGCTATTCCATACCCACATATAGGCACGAAGCCTCTTTTATTTTCTCTTTATCTCGTCCTCTCATTATCTCACCGGTCTGTTTCGCAAGCCGGCCGGCAGCTAGAAGCCAAAAGCGATACAAGCCTCGCCATAGCGGTTACACTTCTATCCTCTGATTACTGACCACTAACCACCAGTTCAAAGGGGCCTTCCTTTTCCCCCTTGATTTCCACGCCGCCGTGAATGGAGGCGAGCTTTTCCTTCAGAAAGGAAATGTACATCCACACAATGTCGGTGGGGACGTCGGGTTCGTCGCTCCACACGCGGACAAGGATTTCTTCTCTGGATAATTTCTTGTCCGGATTCTGCATGAAAAGCTTCATAAGCTTTGTTTCCTTGCTGCCCAGACGGATGGCGCTTTCAGCGGAAAGCTCCTGCTCCTCCACCGAAAGGGTCACGCGTCCTACGGTGAGGGTCTTTACTGCAAAGTCATTGGCTCTCCTTGTGAGAGAGCGGATGCGGGCGAGAAATTCTCCCATGGCGAAGGGCTTCGTCAGATAATCGTCAGCGCCGGCGTCCAGCCCGCCGATGCGGTCATCCACCTCGGTCTTGGCGGTGAGCATCATCACCGGCGTCACGTTCCCGCTTTCGCGGATTTTCTGCAGCACCTCGATACCGTCCATTTTCGGCATCATGATGTCCAGGACAATGCAGTCGTAGGCAGAGGCCTCTGCCTTCTCCCAGGCCTCCGCCCCGTCATAGGCGGCGTCCACCTCGTAGCCGAAATGCCGAAGCACCATGGCTTCCGCATCGGATAATGCTTTTTCGTCTTCTGCTAATAGTATTTTCATATCGTTACCTCGTTTTGTTAGTAGTCAGGTTACAGGTTCAAGGTTCGGGGCGGCGCACAAATTAGAAAGCGCCGCAGAGTTTTTTGGAAAAAAGAGCCTCACCTCTATGTCATTTCGAGCGTAGCGAGAAATCTTACCGCTGTAGCGTCTGGCGGAAAAATGAGGAAATACATAAAGAGCATTTACCTGCTATCCCATTCTTCCCTTATCCGCCAGTGGTATAAGA
>CAVITM010000264.1:0-2977 GCA_963645455.1 Moraxellaceae bacterium
GAGATAAGCACTTTTTCATTTTAATCATCCTTTCTTACCCGGCTGCTGAATATTTCAGTTTTTGCCTCTGCTGTTGTTGTCGTCCTCAATGCGCTTCTTCCAGCTGTTGCCGAGCGGCGCCGAGTTGCGTACGGCAGAGATCGCATCGCTCACCGCACAGTATTTAACCTGCTCTCCTTCACTGTCAGAGAAATAGCTTACGGCAAAGTCTTCGCTGATGCCTATATCTTCCGCAGTCTCCACCGCGTCAATGTTCGCGCCCAGGAAGATAAACTCCCAGCCGTACTTCTGCTTTTCGTGCTCAATCATCTCTTTTACCTTGCTTTTGTTGAAGTGGCGGCTGGCATTCTCCATGCCGTCGGTCGTGATGACAAAGAGCGTATGCTCCGGCACATCCTCCGCACGGGCGTATCTGTGTATGTGTGCGATGTGCTTTATCGCCTCGCCTATCGCATCGAGAAGTGCGGTGCAGCCTTTGACGCTGTACTCCTTGTCCGTCATCGGTGCTACATCCTTCACGTCCTTGCGGTCACATATCATTTCTACCCTGCTGTCGAAAAGATAGGTTGTGACGTAGGCATCACCGGTCTCTGCCTTCTGCTTTGCGATCATTGCGTTAAAGCCGCCGATTGTGTCGGACTCCAGTCCGCTCATAGATCCGCTGCGATCGAGAATAAACACAAGCTCTGTCAGGTCTTTTTTCATTTTTATGACCATTCCTTTCCGCTGCGCTGCAAGGCACCAAAGGGAAATGAAACGCAATGCCCCTACCGCAGCTCGTAAAATTTGTTAGAATATGCTTGAGGAAGCAGGCACACTACAGTGCACGTGGAGGTGAGTAGGCTCAACCATGCGTTGGACTGAATTTTTATGTGTGCCGGACGCTCTTTCAAGCACCAATAAGTAGGGCTTTGTACCCTGTAACCTTATCTTTGGAGAGACGGACTACTTCAATCTTTCAGTGAGCGTCCAGTCCCTGCCTGTTCCCTCAAATACTGTTTCGAGGGGATGTGTTATGCTCAAAATCGTTTACCGTGTCTGCTGCGGGATGGATGTCCACAAGTCCTTTGTCGTTGCCTGTATCGCTTCTACCAACGAGCAGGGAGTAACAACCTACAAGAGCAAGCGGTTTTCCACCTTCACCGGAGATTTGCGGCGGTGTGCAGCTTGGCTTTCCGAGAACAGCTTCAAAGATGTGTGTATGGAATCCACCGGAAAGTATTGGATTCCCATTTACAACATTTTGGAGCCCACCTGCAACATTGTCCTTGCTCACCCCAAATATGTGAAAGCCATTCGGGGTAAGAAAACAGACAAGCGGGATGCCAAATGGATTGCAGACATCTTCAAGCACGACCTTGTCGCCGGGAGCTTTATCCCTCCGGCAGATATTCGTCAGCTTCGAGACCTGTTCCGTTATCGTTGGAAACTTACCAGCTTCACTACCGGAGAGAAAAACCGGGCGCAAAATTGCCTGACGGTTTCCAACTTCAAACTGGACGATGTATTCTCGGATGTGTTTGGTAAAGCAGCGTCTACAATTACAGACAGGATTTTAGAGAATCCCGCAGAGAAAATCACGGATGTTTCCAGCTTCCGAACCAAAGGCATGAAAGCAACCAATGAACAGGTGCTTGCCGCCGTGGACGGAGAGATGTGTGAAGAACAGGCTGAAAAGCTCCGCATCATTCGTTCCCACATGGACAGTCTTGAACTGTGCAAGCTCAAGCTGGAATCGCTGATTCTGTCTACTGCTGAGAAATATCTTCCTCAACTGGGTCTTGTTATGACGGTGCCGGGTATCCAATCCTTTGCCGCTATCGGCATCATTTCTGAAATTGGAGTGGATATGTCCGTGTTTCCCACCTCAAAGCATTTATGCTCCTGGGCTGGTCTTACGCCGCAGAACAACGAGAGTGCCGGAAAGAAGAAAACCACCAGAATCAGTAGAGCCGGAGCCTACATCAAACCGTTGCTTGTTCAGTGCGCTCTTTGTGCCATCCGCGCCAAGCAGTTCCCTGAAGTCCGAAATCGTTACCTTGCACTCAAAAAGCGTCGTGGACACAAAAAAGCCATCATTGCCATTGCCAGAATGCTGTTGACCGCTATCTACAACATTCTCAAGAAAAAAGAGCCCTATAATCCGGAACTTTACCGCAAGGGTGACCGTCCTCCTGCACACCGCGAGGTTTCCGTTGATGAAGCCGTTTATATTCTCCAACGACAGGGCTATCTGGTGACTGCTCCACCTACTGCATAAACTTTAAGCATATCTTCGTTTTTTGCCCGCTCTTAGGGGGCTTAGGTTTGTGCGCTCTTTTCGGAATGGTACTTAGATTACAATGTTTCAACCTTTTCTCCTTTTCCATTAGATTTCCGATTATCGTTGCATAATGCAGCATATACTACATGTGCGATTATTATAAATGAGTTCAAACCTGATTGCAACATTTTTTTGTACGAATAAACTAATAAAAGCTTTTATTACTGCTTCAACAGCTTATTTTCTTATTTTTTCCCCCGCAGGAGTTTGTATGAAAATGCTGCACGGAGGAGGCACATTGTGAGTTCTGCGGTGCAGCGGAGGGTGCAGATTGTTTGGATGGTCAGGATATTAAGTGCTGAGAGCATGAGCAGTCCGCTGACTTGGACGGCGGCGGCAATGAGGACGGAGCTTGTGACGCAGTGCTGTTTACCGGCGGCACCGAGCACGGGGAAGCCGAGCATCTGCGCGGGAAAGGAGAAAAGCAGCACCGGGATCAGGCGGCGGAAGATTTCTGCGGCATAATCGTAACCCGCCCCGGCTACGATGCTGACTGCAAAATCAGAGAGATAATATGCTGCCGCGCAGCCGAGGGCAACCGGCACGAGAAGTATTGCAGTCAGCTTTACGGCGAAAGAATAGTTCTTTTTTGCTGCAGCGTGGGGATAGATGCAGGATGTTATCGGCTCATACAGGGATTGAATCGCAGAAATC
>CAVITM010000265.1:0-2976 GCA_963645455.1 Moraxellaceae bacterium
TTTACGCATCAAAGTTTTGTACATTAGTCAATGATGTGAGACTGAAAAAAAGATTGGTTCGTTAATCGAATTTATCTGATGGAGAGAGGGGCGAAGCCCCGAACGGAGTCAGATAAATTCGGCCGTCGCGAGCTTGCGCTGCATCTGGTTCGGAGAAAGCCAGCCGAGTACGGACATCGGAATATTATTGCTGCGATACAGATAGCGCTTCATCTGCTTCTGCAGATCCTCAAAGGAGTAGAAACTCAGAAAATTATAAAAACGCTCCTGATCGCTGCGGTGACTTCTCTCTACTTTTCCGTTGTGCCAGGGCGTTCGCGGGCGGATCGTCTTGTGAGTCACATGGATCTCATCGCATAACGCATCGAAGATGTGAACGCGCGCTGTTTTTGCCGTATTGCAAAACTCGCTGCCGTTGTCCGTCTGGACCGTTTCCGGCGCATACCCGAAGAATACAATGGCTCTTTTGAAAAAGTCCACAGTAGAATAGCCGCTTTGCTCCCTGTACGTATAGATGAACCGCTTGCGGCTTGCCTCTTCAATCACGGTGTATTGGTAGAATTTTTCTCCGTCTGAGCCAACATAACAGACTTTCGGGACATATTTCACGTCCATCTGCCATTTGACGCCCAGTTTTGTGGGTGTATCGTATTTCCCACTGTGTCTGGATATTTCCTTGGTGGACACTGTATTCTCACGATACCCCAGCCGGACGAAGACACGGTACAGAGATCCGGGGTGCCGCTTGTAGCCTTTTTCCCGCTTCAGTTTGCCGTACATCTCGCACACACTGATATCCGGATTTCTCCTATGGAGATCCCGGATCCATTTCAGTTCTTTTTCCGTATGCGCATTGGGATGCTGTGTCTGAGGCCGATGAGATTTCGCACATAAAGATTCTTTTGTCCCGTCGTATCGTTTATTCCATCGCATCAGAGAAGCCTTGGAAATGTGATACCGGCGGCACACGAAGCCGATGTCCTTCGTCTCTCTGTACAATTTTACTGCTCCGACTTTTGTCGAAATTTCGTGTGGCAAATACCGCTTGACCTGTGCTATACTTTCCATGGCGATTGAGTCCTTTCGTTATTGATTGTGTGGTTACTTGATTATAACGAACTCGATCGCCTTTTTCTATCCCCACAGTCTCACATCTATTGTAACGCTACAAAAAAACGTGAATTCCCAAAGTAAATGCCACAGTGGCAAAGGTGTTGCAGTTACTATGAAAAACGGTTGCAGTTAGTATGGGAAAGGCGGGGAGAACTCCGGGAAAAGGCTGGCAAAAGGCGTTCAAATGGCAAAAGAAGGTATGGCAAACAAGCCTGAGAAGGGCATTTCTCAGACTAAATGCAGTTGCGGCGGCGTTTACTTTGGGAAGGATTACTTCAGCAGGAGCGGGCTTTGAATGGCCTTTTTCGGG
This sequence comes from Moraxellaceae bacterium, assembly GCA_963645455.1. GTDB lineage: Bacteria > Bacillota > Clostridia > Lachnospirales > Lachnospiraceae > W0P33-017. Next base: position 1,424 of record CAVITM010000265.1, read on the forward strand.
TCAACGAACGAGATGCCGAGAGCATGCGCCAGCTCCTCTGAATAGGCAAAGCAGAACATTTCATAGGCACTTTTCCCGTTAAAGCGTTTGCGCAGCATAGCGTTCACGTGCGAGAAAATCAGATTCACCGTGTCCTGAGTGAAATCGTCAAAGGAACTTCCACCGGGAACGATGCTTCTGAAAAGCGTGTGGTTATTTTCCACGTGCGGCTTCTGGTAAGGAGCATTTGGGTCGCAGAAGAAGACGGATGTCTCCTTGTCTCCGCAAAGATCATTTTCAAAAGCGGAAACATAGCTGAATTCGCCGCCGTTATCCGTCAGCAACACAGGAAACACTTCACCGAAGCAAAAGCCGTGATCCTTCAATCGCTGCTTTAACGCCCTGATTTTTTCTGCTGCTTCTCCTGCGGTTTTGTTCTCCAGAAGAAGGCCGAACATGAAATCAGCCTGAACGACTTGAAAGGTCATGATGACTTTTCCGCCGGCTCTGCCGATGACGGTATCCATCTCCGTCGCGCAAATGTCCGAACGGTCTTGCATGTGTTCTTGATAATCGGCATAGGAACGCCCTTGCCGAATGCCCTTGGGGACATATTCCGATGCGTGTTTGGCACGCGGCTTGAACTTCACTGCGCGTGGCAGATCGATGGCAGCAATCGAGTAGTACCCCTTGTGAATGTGCCGATAGACTGTCGATTGTGAAACCGGAAGCTCCTTGGATTGGATGATGTGGTAGATGTGTTGTCCCGAACGGACGCCTTCCGAAATCGCCTTTTCTGTCTGATAAAAAGATTCCTTGTTAAGAGGAATCCCCTCGCGTATTTCCGTGAGCAGACAACGGTACTCGTTCTGTGCACGTTGGGCAACATACAATCTGCGCGGATATACGCAGCTGCAGCGGTGATATTGCTCGCAACCATTGCAAACAAAAGGCGCGTGCAGGAGCTTGGGGCAAGTCTCCTCCGTTTTGGTGAAGCGCTTCTTGTACACTTCCGCACGCTTCCGAACCTCGCGGGAAACTGTTGTCGGATCTTTTCCGACTCGACGCGCAATCGCCTTGAAGGTCATTCCATGGCTCAGACATACCTGGATCTCAATTCGATCCTCCAGCGTGAGGTGCTTGTTCTTGGTCTCATTGTTCATTTGATCTGGGACCTCCTTTCCCAGACTAAATGCTACTCCTTTTTCCTTCTCAGACTAAATGCCACTTCAAACGCCACTGTGGCATTTACTTTGGGAATTCACTCGCAATTTTCATCCCCCTACCACTGCTTGACCAATCCATGCTTGCGTCGTATAATCATAAAGATATGAAGGAGGGCGACCGATGGACGCGAATGTGCTGCTGAAAGAGTGCGAAAAGGCCGGGATTGACCTGTTTACAGGCGTGCCGGATTCCCAGCTGGCGGGTCTGTGCGATACCCTGTATGCGCGGTTTGGCACGGATAGCGATAAGCATGTGGTCGCCGCTAACGAGGGCAACGCCATCGGCCTTGCGGCTGGTCACTACCTGGCCACCGGCAAGCCGGCACTGGTCTATATGCAGAATAGCGG
>CAVITM010000266.1:0-2942 GCA_963645455.1 Moraxellaceae bacterium
GTTAAAGTACCATCCTCATTTTGATAAAGACGACGTCCCCACTTCATTCCCTTGGTGCCGTGATGATACAACTCATCATCCCAATACTGACTCATACAGCCTCCTCTCTTCCCGTTTCAATCTCCTTAAAGAGTTTCGCATGTATGGCCCGATCTCTGGCATCGGCTTCATCCTCAGTTATGATGTCCATCTTCTCACACGTATTCATGCCTGTTTCGCAATCGCCGTTTCCGCCGAGTTCTTTGTATGGCTTATACAAATATCGAAGATTCGTGAGTTCTCTCGTCGTGAGCCCGCCACGCTTAATGTACTTGTCAGTCAAATACAGAATCTTGTCATGGCCGAGTCCGAGCAGCATGTTCTGAACTGCGGAATTAGCGCGTGCCTGTCCGATCTTCTCCTGATACGCCAGCTCAAGTTTCTTTGTCTTATAAGACCAAACTCCACTAGATGCAAGAAAAGATACGATGCTCGTAATCAGCGTGCATAAAAGTGTTTGCCAGAAAGTCATTCTGCACCTCCAGCGTTACACCCGCGCGATATACTTGGAGCATACATAACCATCGTACTTATTAGCGATTTTGATTCTGTTCCAAGTAGTATTATTAGACCCATTGACCGTTCCACCGAGCACATCTACGAGATTGTCTTTAGCAAGCTGCGGATACTCTGAAAGATTGCCGTAGTTCAAGCCCGGGCCAGTACGCACATTCAGTCTGCTTGCTGTAACTTTGGCAACATAAACGTTCTCGTTCGCTGCCGTGTTACTTGAGCTATTTTGATTAGACGAGCTCACCGGCGTAAGAAACAGCTTCTTCTCTGCATTGCGTCTTCTCGTAAGTCCATTCAACAGGACACCACCGGACTTGTTATAGGCAGGCAGCTTCTCTGCAATCTCTGCTCTGGTTCGTGTGCCCTTCGCTGTGAGCTGATCGATAGAACCCACATTAAATGCGAAACTTACAAGTGCATCAAACTCGTTCTGGTTCCAATGATAGATACTATCAAATCTCATGACCTGACGTTCGGCATCGGCACAATCATCAGCTAAGAACTGCTTCGCCTGCTCCTTGGTGATCACGTCACCCTTATTGACGTTCTTTGTATGGCCATATCCAATCGTCCAAACTTTGCCGGTTGCATCCCAATAGGCGGTGAGTTTGCAGCCTTCGAAACTAGCGATCAATTCTACTCCGGCGCTAGAAATTTTCATAATCTTTACCTCCTACTACTGCAAATTCGATAACTTAAATAGCTCCCTAGAACCGCTCGAACCAATGGCTAATCTTATGGCGTGTTACAAACCGAAAAATCTATGTTGAGCAAAGGAGGACAAACGTGATTTAGTCTTGCGTGTCCTTAGGGAGTTATCTAAGCTATCGAATCCTTGTTACTTTTATACGCTTTCCTTCTCAGCCATGGCATTAATTCGCCACTCGTATTCGGAAAGCTGCTTATTCATTGACTCAAGAACAAATGAACTTGTTGGCGGATCAAACATCAGCCGTACCTTCATGTAAATATAAGTTTTAGCAAGCTCAATCTTCTTGCCATCAGCAAACAGTTCGTCCCACGTATTGTTGGGGCCGTCAATAATCAGGCCGTCTTCAGGTCCTACGCCCAGCTGAGTTAAGATTGCAAGCGCAGAATTGATGTACGCAATGATCTCCATATCAAACTGCTCGTATGCCTGATCTAAACCTAGTTTCTTTTTAGTTGAGATAAGAATGCTGTTTTCTGGCATTGCGGCCTCCTACTCCTACAAACCCTACAGCTTCGGCATTAATGTATCCTTCGTTATAGTTTAATGTCATAACTTTGTAATACATCCGTCCAGTCCAATCGTAGAGAATATCGTCGGTGTCGACTCGTATACTCTCGCCCAAGTCGAGGGTCTCGACAACATCGAGGTCACCGGGAATATCGGGATGACGCCTGACGCTAATCTTTTTAGAGCCAACTGTCTTTGCTGCGTATAATCCCATCCCAGTCACCTCCATGGACAAGTGTCATTTGGTTTTCGTTCAATTGGATCCTTTGAAATATGTGATCCGTCGCCATAGTGTATTGCGTTATGTGTTTCGTGACTTACACAGATCAAGTATTCCGGATTGAATAGTAGATCTGTCTTATCAACAATGTCTTTCTTCGACAGAGGATTCATGTGGTGAATAATGACTCGTCCAAATATCTCTCTATCGGGAAAAGCCAGGTCGCATCCGTTGTCTCGTACAATGATCTTGTCTCGAAGCCGCTTCCATTCGTTTGATCGGTACAAGACCTGATTCAAATATCGATCATAGCCAAATGTTTCAGCTCCGACTTTACCGACAAGCTTTAGATACTCGTATCGTTCCTCGAATGATGGGAGCGAAATGAGTTCATGATACGTTCTAACCATCTTTACGACCTGTATAAATCTGCATAGCCTCGATAGCTTTCAAATATGTCTCTTCGGACTTCTTCTGTGCCTGCAGTGCTTCTGTCTTTGCAGCGATCAGCTCCTTCTGCAGTCGAAGAATATCTCTTTCAAGACGCGCTTTCGATGAGTTACGCTTTAACAATTCAGTAATGACCTGCGATGACGCCGTTCCTTCGCGCAGTTGCTTCTCAGCTAGATTGGTAGCAAGTGCAATCATCTGATTCTCGCGTCCTTCAGGCGTAGTCGAGGTCATTACGCTACCAGTTGAATCCGGTTCCTCTCCGGTATTCTTCCGTACTCGTTGAGTTCTCGCCATTATGTTCTCCTTTTCCATCATGTATCTGGCACTTTTACAGGGACGAGGAATTCTCGAAGGCAAAGCTGACTCAAATATCCGTATCAGAGAGGAATCCTATGGAGATTTAATCGGTCATGAAAGGAGACCCGGGGTGCAAAACCGGTCATGCCAGGTTCCCGCGTCCCTGTAAAAGTGTCAAATGCCTGCGGGGAGGCTAAATTG
>CAVITM010000267.1:0-2942 GCA_963645455.1 Moraxellaceae bacterium
GGCTCCTTCCTTTATGGATTAAATTTCTTATATACATAGAAAAGCTTGTCGGCCAGGAAAGCGTCGGCTTCATAGCCTTCCAGAATATCCGACCAGTAGCCGGGGAGATAGTCATTGCCGAAGCGGGCACCCTCGATGGCGCCCACCAGTGCCGCCGTGGTATGGCTCTTGCCGCCATGGTTGGCCGCTGCAATCAAGGCCTCCATGGGGTCATCGATAGCCAGCACCGTATAGAGGGCAATCGCCAGTGCTTCATCCGCCTGCGCGCCGCTCCCGAGAGCTTCGATATTTCCCACATGATCCCAGGTGGAATTTTTTCCTGCCGGCTGATTGTTGGCCGTCTGTACCGCGCGGGTCAGAAGATTCATGATCGCCGAGGACTTATGCGCCTTGGAGAGAAGAATGGTCATCCGTTCCAGTGCCTTGGGCAGCGTCATCCCGTAGGTGAGGCAGGAAATCAAAGCACCCACCGCACCGGCCACATAGTAAGCCGCCGGATTGGAATGAGAGAGCGCCGCCAGCTTCACTGCCGTATCGAAGGCCATCTTTTCATCACCGGCAAACAGAAGTCCTACCGGTACCGTGCGAAGAAGTGCAGCGCTCCCCTTGCTGTCATTCACCTTCACCTTGGTCGTCCCGCGGACATCCCGGGAAAAGGCGGAGAGAAGTCCCTCCTCCGGATTGCGCTTGGCGTGCATGAATTTCTCATGGACCAGGCAGAATTCCCGTTCATGAGACTGACGGCGCAGCCAGGTGCGCTGTCCGCGCCGCGGCTCCTCGCCGGTCTGGCTGTAGAACCAGCGCATATAGCTGCGGTAAGTGGCTTCCAGAATATCCAGCTTCTTCGCGTCCGCCCACAGAATGCCATCCACCGTGGCCAGCATGAGCTGCGTATTATCGGAAACAGGCGCCTTCTTTCCGTTCTTCACATCCATCACCAGCGTGCGAAGTCCGAAAGGGCCGAAGCGCCGCTGAATGCTGGCAGCCGAAAAGTTCCGCAGCGGATACCCCAGTGCATCTCCGCAAGCAGCCCCCACAAGTGCTCCGTAAAATTTATTTTTATCCGCCATTTTTCTTCTCCCTCACATCCTGGATTAACAAAATTAAACCCCTCCCCTTTGAGCCGTCCGTTCCAACACTCTCCACATCCGGTTTCTTTTTCAGGGAAAATAAAATTTTTAGGAAAATAAAAGTTTCTGATACATCATCACAGAAACTCCCCAGCTGTACGGTAACAATCGCCGACACCCGTACCTTATCATATTGTTTTTATTATACCATATCTTTACAAATAACGCAGGCAGAGATTAGTAATGTATGTGTCAAATTTCTCTCGGTTAATAAGAAGCCCTTATTAAAAAATCACTCAATTCAACCTTCACATAAACTCTTGGCCAAAGCCCCCATTGCTGATGAAGATGGACCGTATACCCCAATACGCCCGTTAATCATTCCAGGACGGTATTTGCTCTTTACGCCAACCCGTTCTTTTATCTTTATGGCTACCGTTGCAACTTCTTCTTTGACTCTATGTACATATTGGCTCTTAATTCCGTAAAGCAGGGCTTTCTCCAATTCTCCATTCTTTTTGGCTGTGATGAGGCTGGCCATGGCTTTAAGGCCTGTCTCACTCCAGCTGCGCCCCTGACGTTTCATACGGTAAGAATAAATTCGATGATTGCTTTCTGCTGTTCCTAACCGGATGTTTGTCTTTTCTTCGATGTGTGCGAGGCTCTTTAAGCAGGCAGCATTCCTTTCTAAATAGGACCTTAACCTTTCTGCCTGTTCCAGATCATGTTTCTTGCATTCAGTCCTCACATTGCTGGCAGCTGTATCCATCCAGATCGGTAATTTCTCTAATACTTCCTCGGCTGTTTCCATCTTTCGTAATTCGCGTATCATTTCATCAACAAACTCTTTAGGACAGAAACTCAGTCTTTCTCTTATCTTCTTGTTCACATGGAAATCATCACGTACGTGAATATGCTCCCTGCATCCCCAGCACATCCACCAGAATCCCTTCTCATCATAACCAGGGCCGCCGTCTCCATTGGAAATTATGGTCAGATTACACAAGTGGTAATGGTTATCTACATAGTTGGTTACCCGGTCACGTAACGCCTTTTTATCTGTATCAGCAAAGAGTCTGGCTTTTACCAATATCCTGCGTGAACCTTTTTCTTTCACATTTTCATAAATCTGGATTCGATGCAGTTCCTTCTTATGCCCGTTCTTGGCAGCAAGCATCAGGCCGTCCCCTTCCATAGCCAAGACCGTCGCTTCTGATGGTTCCTTATCCATAGGGATTCCCTTCGCCACATGATCCGCATAGCTTTCTGCAGAGGTTCCCAGGTAATGTATGAGACTTGTTACTGTCTGATGGGACATAGTTAATGGCGTAAGCAGCTGGATTGCACTGGCCACCGCACGGGTCACCATGGTAGTGGACAAATTCCCAACGGCCATAATGACCGCTCCGCTGAACCTTTTCCCTTTGGCTATTCCAAGTTTACGATCCAGAAGGTAAAATCCTTTTTCTCCAGGCTTGCGTATCCGCCTGCGTTTGAAGGTTACCGTTCCAAAGAGAAAATTGATTGACCGTTCGTCCCGTCTGTCTACCTTATAACCTTGCATCTTTACGGATTCATAAAGCTTTGCATCCATATACTCGAACAGAACTCCAATAATAGCACATGCAAAACCCATAATCACATGATACATGGCATGTTCCATATCCAAGCTGTTTTTCTTGCGAGAGAATATCTCCAGGATATCAGTAATAAACTGCTTATTTATTTCGGTAAGTTTTTCTGCTAAAATATCTGACATAAGAAGAATCCTTTCTGTGATTTGTTTTTGGTTGAATAAATTATAAGGGTTCTTCTTTTTTCTTGTCCAATTTTCAATAATTTTTACTTACCGAGAAAAATTTTACACTTAGG
>CAVITM010000268.1:0-2932 GCA_963645455.1 Moraxellaceae bacterium
TAGTAGGTCTCATCGTTGTCCAGCGTATACTCAATCAGGGAATCAAGCACCTCGGAACGCTTCATATCGGCTTCAACCAGCGGATTTTCAAAGGTATAATCTGTATAAATCCCGCTGTTTCCGGTGAGCTTCACCAGCTTCTTTTTCTTGGATGTCAGGTTGCGGGAAGCAGAGGATATGGATGACTCCAGCGAAGTCTGCTTGGATGTCATGGTATCGATATCCGCCTGAGTGGCCTGACCAAACATCAGCTTAAACTGACTCTTTTTAATGGATGCATTGATGGAATCCAGTTCCTCCTGTTCCAGGTCGATCTTCTGCTCCAGCATAACGATCTCCAGGTATAAGGTATTTACCTGCTCATAAATCTCATACTTCTGATCTGCGATCTGGTGTTTTACCGTATCGATCTCATACTGAATCGACTGAGGCTTAAAGGTAAATTCATAGGATTCTGCCATATCCGGCTCTTCCGGAAACTTAAAAGAAAGCAGCGGACTCCACCGGAACGTAGACATATTCTCCTGCTTCAGCTGAATCGTCTTGACTGCCTGGGACAGCTGTACCTCTTTTGTTTCCAGACGACCTTCCAGCTGCTCCAGCTTCGAGCTGTTCAGATAAGCCTGTGCACATGCCTGAGCCATGGTATAAGTCGTCTTCACCTTTGCAGAGGTATCCGTCTGTTCGGTTGTAACCACTGTGGTAAGCATCACGGAAAAAATCAATAGCAATGCCAGCGCACGTTTTAGTTTCCCATTTATTTTCATTCACCGGCCTCCTCACTCATAATTGAGTAGAATGAAAACGTACTGTCTTTGTCGCCGCATACGAATGTATAGAGCAAGCCGTCCTTCAAGAAGGAATACAGATAAACCGGATAATCATCCTGCATCTGCTCTATTGTAATGACATCCGTATATTCGTCTGTTGTTTCCATTTCTACGCTGCCATTCATCGTCTGTTTCTGCTTGTTTAATGTGTTGATCGCTACTGCTTCCGGGAGTGTTACGTTTGAGTTGCCGTCATAGACCTCGGTTCCAAAGGCGTCCCGAAGATCACTGATGGTGGTGCACTCCTTGTTGCCGACGGTAATCGTATCCTTTAAAACATAGACACTGTCTACCATCACTTCATCTTCCAGGCTGTTCTCATCGGTCGTACCTACATACAGCGCATCGATATCCGACATCAGCACCACAAAATCATTGTCGCTCTGGTAGATCACATTTGTACCGCTATAGGCTTCTGACACCTCGGCCGTGCTCTTGCCAAGCAAAGCACTGTATACAAGCTGATCCTTTGAAAAGCTGCCCTCATAGACCGGCTTGTCTCCGGATGCATACAGCTTGCCGGTACCTTCCTTCATGCCTCTGGAAAACTCCCCGTCATAAGCAAGTGTTCCATTTTCAGTATAAAGCTTGCCGGTGCCTTCGTAAAGATTTTCGCTGAAATTTCCCTTGTAGTGCATCGTACCATCCGGATAATACTGGGTACCGCTGCCCTCATACTCATTTTGCTCGAAATTGCCCTGATAGAGAAGCGTGCCATCTACGGCATAGAGATTGCCATAGCCGGTGACACTTCCGCTCTCCACATCGCCCTCATAAGCCAGGTATCCGGATTTACCAAGGATCCGAACTGAGCCCTTGGCAAAACGGAGCATGATGTCATCGTAATCATAGGTCTTTACGCCATCCTCCTGGGATTGCGGCAAATACATGGAACGGATACTGACCAGATAAATCAGGCTCAGCACGCCGATCACAATCACAATGGCATATGCCAGCTTTTTGCTGATGAGCCAGCCGAACACCTCATAATAATCCTTTTTGTGCTTCGGCCGGACATCAAAGATCATCACGAAGAATTCGCGAATCTTAGCAATGATCCTTGTGCGGATGAAACTTTCACTCGTCAGCTGCCGAAATCTTGTGACCAGCGGTGTGACCTTGGCCTTCATGGATGCAAGCAGCACCTGAATGATATTATTACCCATCTCGATCTCCCTTAATAAAAACTACCCTAACAAAACTATTCGTAACTAAGCGCACAGGAGAACTCCTGCGGATGGTCCATATTTAAATATGTCTCACAGGTAAACAGATACCATTTTGTGATCTCGTCCGTCGGCAGCTCCTTCAGAATATCAGAAAATGTACTTCTGGCCAGATAGAAATCATGCTGGTAAAACAGCTCCAGTGCCTGGGCAAACCGATCCAGAACCGCAATCTTTTGCTCGCGCTCCCGCACATCATAAACATCCAATACTTCGTACATCTTCATCTTTTTATTGCTGTCAGACATCTGAATATATCCGACGCAGCGAAGAGCCCCCTTATAGTTCTCCCGCTCCTTTACGGTCTCAGAGATCACCAGACGAAGTCCTCGCTCCCTGAACCATGATGCAAAGCGCTCGATCTCATCCGTCTCAGGCGAGACAAGGAATGTGGCACTCTGCTGCTTTGTTCCTGCCACACCATATACAAAGGATGAATAATGGAGCAATATGGTGGTGCTAAGTGCCTGACGTCTGTCCGCACTCTCCGGTCCGGCCAGCTCATGCAGGAAATCCATCGCATTGGCTAAGGTATGCTGATTCTGCTCCATGGAAAGGAACCGCAGCATGGACAATGCCGCATCATTGGACACCAGCACGCCGTCCTGTTCCTCCTGGTATGTTCCGATCAACGCAAGCAAACGGGTCAGTCGTGAAAGCTCTTCTTTGCTGCCGCTTTTCGTGCCGACTGTGGAAATCAGAGCCATGGTACCGTTCAGCTTTTTCACATCGCCGCTGGTAACCTCGGTAATGGATTCCTTTTCCAGCAACCGTTCGATATTCTTCGGAGCGAAGCGATAATAAGCCTCAAATGCAAGGAACTTGGAATAATTGACCTTTCGGATCTGATTCTGAATCTCTGCAAGGGCATTCCAA
>CAVITM010000269.1:0-2927 GCA_963645455.1 Moraxellaceae bacterium
GTATCGTTCGTTTCCGTGCAAGCGCGAAAACTCATTCACTCCGCTGCTCGTCCTCTCCCCAACAAGTCTTGCGACTTGCCGGGGACCCCGTAGGCGCTTATTACTGCTAAAAGTAACACCAAGTAGCCAATGTGTATTTTCACTATTGTGATGTTAATCCGATGTTGACTTGACACCGTTTCTGAATTATACTGGATGCAGTAAAATCATCGGAGGAATGCGGGTATGGACATCATCGCAAAGCGACTTCGCGGTCTGCGTGAGCAGGGAGGATATTCTCAGCAACGCCTTTCTAAGACTTTAAATATTCCACAGTCCAGCCTGTTTCGCTACGAAAGCGGAGAAACCGAGCCGTCTACAAGCGCACTTTTGAAGTATGCGGATTTCTTTCAAGTTTCGCTGGATTACATTTTCGGCAGAACGGACGATACCCGTGGAATTGCTTTTTCGTATCGGCCAAAGGGCAACGCTTCCGACCCTGAAACAGAACAGTTTATCGAAATGTGTTTTGACCCCAAATCACCTATGAACGCAAGGCTGAAAAACGCACTGAAGCAGATGATGCAGGAGGCGAAAGAATGAGCAAGCCGAAAAAAACATCATTGATCACTGTGCAGGAAACTCCTGTAACTGTCATGAGCATAGACCAGCGGGATTACATCAGCCTTACGGATATGGCAAAGGCGCGCACAGATGCAGGCCGAGCAGCAGACGTTATCAAAAATTGGCTGCGTGCCCGTGCTACATTGGAATTTCTCGGTACCTGGGAAATTCTCTACAACCCGGATTTTAAAGTGGTCGAATTCGACCACTTTAAGAGTGAGGCCGGTTTGCATACATTCACACTGAGCGCAAAAGAGTGGATTGAGAAAACGAATGCCATCGGAATTTATGTGCAAGCCGGACGGTATGGCGGAACCTACGCACATAAGGATATTGCTTTTGAGTTTGGTTCGGCAATCAGCCCTATATTCAAGCTCTATCTTCTTAAAGAATACCAACGGCTCAAGGACGAGGAAAACGATAGGCTCAAGCTGGAGTGGAGCGCAAAGCGATTTTTGTCAAAAAACAATTATCTTATTCAGACCGATGCGGTTAAAAACTATGTTCTGCCGCAGAGCAATTATACAAAATCCAATGAATGGCTTGCTTATGCCGATGAAGCAGATTTGCTCAACGTTGCGCTGTTCGGCTGTACGGCAAAGGAATGGCGGGAGGCCAACCCAGAGCTTGCGAGAAGCAGCAATATCCGCGATTATGCCTCAATTCCGGAATTGACCGTATTGTCGAATCTTGAAACGCATAACACTGAGCTGATCAAGCTGGGTGTGGGCAAGACAGAACGTTTTAACCAGCTTCGAGAAATCGCACAATACCAGCTTCGGGTTCTCGCGGAAGCCGAGAGAATCAAAGAATTGCCTGAAAGCGGTGATACAGAATGAAAGCCGTCATCTACGCCCGTTATTCCTCAGACAGCCAGCGCGAGGAATCCATCGAAGGTCAGATCCGCGAATGCACGGAGTATGCCGAAAAGAACGGAATCACGATTCTTCGCAGCTATATCGACAGGGCAATGTCTGCACGAACTGCCGACCGACCGGAATTTCAAAACATGATAAAGGACAGCGAACATAAACTGTTCGACCTTGTGCTGATATGGAAGCTTGACCGCTTTTCCCGTGACCGATACGACAGTGCCCACTATAAGCGAATCTTGAAGAAAAACGGCGTCAAGGTGGTTTCGGTCAAGGAGAACATTTCCGATGGTCCGGAAGGCATCATCCTCGAATCCATGCTGGAGGGATATGCGGAATATTACTCGGCGGAGCTGTCCGAAAAGATCCACAGAGGACAGAAGGAAAACGCTTTGAAGGGGAGGAACAACGGCGGCGGTATCCCACTCGGCTATCTGCTGGGAACGGATCAAAAGCTCGTTATCGACCCTGTTACGGCACCGCTGGTAAGGGAGATATTTCAGCGTTATGCCGACGGCGAGATCGTTCGCACCATTGTTGAGGACTTCAATCGCCGTGGTCTGAAAACAAAAAGTGGCAAGCCATTTTCTGCAAACAGCTTCAACCGCATTTTGAAAAATCGCAAGTATATTGGCGAGTATAAATATCAGGATGTTGTTATTCCGGACGGCATTCCGGCAATTCTTACGGACGAGCTTTTCTATCAGGTGCAGGCTCGATTGGAAAAGAATAAGCGAGCTCCTGCAGCAGCGAAGGCGGATGTGGACTATCTGCTGACAACAAAGCTTTTCTGCGGACATTGCGAGCGCATGATGGTTGGAGAAAGCGGAACGAGTCACACCGGTGACAAGCATTACTATTACAAGTGCGGCGGTGCAAAGAGGAAGCTTGGCTGCAAGAAAAAGGCGATTAAGAAGGATTTCATCGAGCAGGCTGTTATTACACTGACGATCAGGCGCGTCTTGCAGGATGAAGAAATTAGCCGCATTGCCGACCGCATTCTCGATCTGCAAAACAGCGAGGATACCACTTTGTCGGCACTCAGAAAACAGCTTACCGATACGGAACGCGGCATTGAAAATATGCTCAATGCCATACAGATGGGCGTGTTGACGCCGTCTACCAAAGAGCGTCTGGAAGCCCTTGAAAAGCAGAAAGAGGATCTGAAAATCTCTATCTTGCAGGCGGAGCTTCAAAAGCCCAAATACACGAAAGAGCAAATCGTGTGCTGGATCAGCCAATTCAAATACGGCGATGCAGACAGCATCGAGTACAGGAAACGCATCATCGACACCTTTGTCAACGCAGTATTCCTCTTTGATGACAAGCTTGTCATCACCTACAATTTCAAAGGCGGCACCGAAACGATTACACTCAAGGATATCGAGGCCGCCGATGGTTCGGATTTGAAAGCAGTGTCTCCACCAAGCAAAAAGCGTTCCGATGGAACGC
>CAVITM010000270.1:0-2442 GCA_963645455.1 Moraxellaceae bacterium
ATTACATGGACTGCTTGAGCTAATGTTATCAAATTGTTATCAACAGATGTTATCACTCCTAAGTGACATCCAAAGTGACACTTGAAATGTCACTTTGAATTCGTTTAGGCCACTCCCAAATTGTTCTGTAATATATACAATGTTTCAACTATCGTTTCATCGCAGATCACAGGCAAATAATTTTTTATAGTACTTGCCAATATCCCCCTTTGGTTTTTCCTATTCTTTCCAAAAAGCCATTTTCCCTCAAAAAAGCAATATTGTTATCTATTGCAGTTCCGCTAATACCAAGCTTTACCGCCAATTCTTTCTTGGAGATATATGGATTTTGTTTCATTTCAATCAAAATAGTTTGACGTCTGGCATTTAATACTGGTCTATCAGTATTTATTTCACCAAGTTTTTTACCAACCTTTTCGCCAAGCTTATGAAGTCTATTAAATGGTATTGTTACCACTATAGAATTTTCCCTGAATGTAATAGCATCTTTGCCATAGGTTTCAACAATTGTTGGAATTCCTCTTCCTGATCGCGCCCATCGGCTTGGAATAATCGCGAATTGCCAACTCTACCACACTTTTATTAGCTTCACGACAGAGCAAAATACCAATGGAGGGATTTTCTCCGCTCTTGCGCTCCTTCTCGTCCAGAGCAGACAAATAGAAGTTGAGTTGACCCAAATAGGATGACTTGAACTTTCCCTTTTTCAGTTCAATCACGACCAGTGCCTTCAAATCCCGCTGGAAGAACAATAAGTCAGCGTAAAATTCCTCGCCGCCAACCTCAATGCGATGCTGGTTGCCCACAAAACAGAAGCCGGAGCCGAGACACTGGATGAAATTGCGGATATGGTCGATGATTTCCTTTTCCAAAACACGTTCGTCCATATCCTCAGGGTCGGAAAGATCCAGCTCTTCTGTATTGATGAAATCCAGAAAATATTCGTCTTTAAACATCCGGATTGCTTTTGCATACTGCTTATCGTCCGGCAGAGTCATGGAGAAATTATTAGGAAGCGAACCTTGATGGTTGTATAGGTCTTCCTTCAGTCTGGCCCGCAGCGTGGTCTTACTCCAATGCCCAGCCGCACATTCGCGGATATAGAAAAGGCGTTCATCCAAGGTGCTTGTTTTGCTCAAAATTTCCGAGTGGTGCGTAAAGCTGATAGCAGTAAATGCATCCATTGGAAATTCAGCAGCTGTTGGCTGCCGTTTTTCAGAAAGCATAAGCGCTTCATAAAACTGGCGCATTAGTTTGAGATTTCTGGACGAAAATCCGCGCAGTCCGGGCATTTCCTCACGTAAGCGCGAGCTGATTTCGTCAATCGCACCGGTTCCCCATGTGCCTTCCCTGGAATTATTGGAGACATAGCCACCGATTCCGTAATACAATGACAGCATCTCCGTATTGGTATGCCTTGCCGCTCTGCTCTGGCTCTTCAAAATGGCCGTTTTTATCGTTTTAACGGCTTCAATGTATTGATTGTTCATAGAGAAAATCCTTCCTTTCTCTGATATCTCCGATTTTGTCAAATCCTACGTTCGGATTCAGCCAGCATTTATCGTGATACCTTCCCGCTTGAAATTCCAAATAGCAGGTGCTGTGTGAATTTTTGCGTTGATTCTCATTAACAAAATACTTCAATATGGCTGCCCCTCTTGTTGAAAGTTTTTCCAGGCTGAATGGTAGCAATAACCCCACTGGTAAAACGGTTATTTGTCCAATGCAAATGCTACAAGCTTCTTGCTCATGATGTTGTCCTCCGTTGCAATGTCGCCTATATCGGAGCGAATTTTGCTTATCAGTCATCAAACCCGAAATCAGTAATCTTCAAGGTTTTGCAGTTTTCAGAAACTGTCCTAACTGTCGTCGAGGGGATGCCATCGGGGGCATTAACTTCAACTTCCAGCTTCAGTTGCACATCGGATCCTTCAACCTGCATCAAATGCCGAACAATTTCATCCACATAGGTTGAAATCACCTTGTTGACACGGACGGCGTCAACATCTGCAGACATATAGAAATGTCTGTTTGCGACAGTAGGCGGAGTAACAGTTCCAGTGCTGCCAGGGGTCCCCGTGCCTTCGCTACCGGTGCCTGTATGCATTCCGCTTCCACTAGGTGTAAAGCCGGAAGAAGCGCCGCCAGAAGTCGCTTGATTGCCGGCAGCTGCTGCCTGAGCTTCCTTCTCTTTCTTGATCTGTGCCTTTGCAGCAGAAGGCTTCACGAGCAAATCTGTGTTATTGAAGTTGAAAATGCTTTGATTCCACTTCAAGTCAATATACCGCTCACCATTATGCGCTGCTGCAATTCCGAAATACTCATCGGAAGCACAGCCCTGACAAATGGTTTCCTGAAGAACGCTGTAGCTGGACAGTCTCGGCAGATAGCAATAAGTGCAGAGATATTCCCAAAGCTTCTTCACTGAGATGTTTTCGGAAT
>CAVITM010000270.1:2460-2913 GCA_963645455.1 Moraxellaceae bacterium
GCAGAGCCGGTGCCCATCTTGTGATGACCTGGTCGCTTTGAAGCATTTTTCTTGCCGCCTTTGCAACAATGGAATCCTGTCCTCCGCCGAGATCACTGATTTCCCATTGAATGGCCTTCATGTCGCCATATTGGTCGATAAACGGAACCATCAGCCAGCAATAAGTTTCCTTCAGACGAAGCTCCACTGTGTCGTTGCTTCGCTTCAGATTATTCTCTGTCTCCCGAACCTGCTGTCCATCAAGGTTTAAATCCTCTTTATCGGACATAATAGAAGTCCAAGCAATATAGCGTTTCACTTCTTGACGGAGTGCACCCATCTTGCTCTCATCTGGAGCAACGAAAGCAAGCATATTCCGGAAAATACGCGGTGATGTTCCACGGTTATTCAGAATGTCCTGAACAGCCTTCATCGCAGCTGAGCTGTCATAGTTTCTGCGATAAGTGTCATTGG
>CAVITM010000271.1:0-2898 GCA_963645455.1 Moraxellaceae bacterium
CATCATGGATGAAGATCATCTGTCACTTTACTCCGCATACATGGCAACACTGGGCAACCGACCGGATTTGTTCGGCGAATCAAGCTATATCGTCAAGTATTACGGCAACGAGTCCACCTATGAGATACCGACCGAGGCTCTGGCAGACGAGCAGTTCGCCGCCATGATTTCAGAGGCTGAGAAATATCTCGGGTATCCCTATGTCTGGGGCGGCAGCAGTCCAAGCACCAGTTTTGACTGCTCCGGCTTTGTATGCTGGGTGATCAATCACTGTGGCGTCGGCTGGAATGTCGGCAGAACCACAGCAGAGGGGCTGCGGAGCATGTGCTCCTATGTTTCCCCGTCCAACGCGAAACCCGGCGATCTTATCTTCTTTGAAAAGACCTACAACACCAGCGGCGCGTCGCATATCGGCATCTATGTCGGCAACAACATGATGATTCACTGCGGCGACCCAATCCAATACACAAGCATTGATTCAAGCTACTGGCAGAGCCATTTCATGCAATTTGGCAGACTGCCAAGCCCGTGAGAAAGGAGAAACATGAATCCGAAAATTGAGAAACTGAAGGCGGAGCGAGCCAAAAATGCAGAGAAAATAGGCACCTTGCAGGAGCGCAACCGCAAGCTGAGCGATCAGATCGTGAAGCTGGAAAACACCGATATCGTCGGCATGGTGCGTGAGCACGACATGACGCCGGAGCAGCTCTTTGAGCTTCTTACCCGCAAGCAGTTTACCGCACCTGAGCCGATGGCAGAAACGGAGGGATACGAGAATGAAAACTAAAAAGAGAATCCGTATGGGAGCGGCTGCGCTTGCAGCCGCTTTCGCTATGATGACGGCAATGTCCGTTCCCGCGCTGGCCTATGACGGCAGCTCGGACACATCCGCACAGACGGATACTTCCACCGATACGACCACAACAACCGCAACTACGACGGAGACCGAGCAGATCGGCACCGTCACCACCCAGGGCGGCAGGCTGAATCTGCGTGACGGCGGCAGCACCGACTATAACGTCATCGGTCAGCTGGCCTGCGGCGATACTGTTACCGTGCTCAGTGAGGAGAACGGCTGGTACAAGGTCATTGTCCACGAAAAGACCGGTTATGTGAGCGGTCAGTATCTGACAGTCAGTGACAGCACTTCCGGTACGGCTACCGTAACTGCGGATACGCAGGCAACGGCATCCTCGCCGCTTACGCCGGACGGCAATCTGGAGCTGGTAGACGATGTGACGCAGGAGTCCGACGGCAAGCAGTTTATCACCGTCCAGTCGAAGAATGACAACACATTCTATATCGTCATCGACCGGGATAAGGACACCGACAATGTGTACTTCATGAACCTTGTAGACGAGGCAGACCTGATGGCGCTCATGGAGGATGGAGAGGTTACGGTCAAATGCACCTGCGATACCCGATGCGAGGCCGGTGATGTTGATACCACCTGCCCGGTCTGCAAGAACAATATGGTGGAATGCACCGGTGTTGAAGAAGAACAAGAGACTGAGACCACCACGGAGCCGACGGAGGACGATACAAAAAAGACCGAATCCAAGGGCAGTTCCACGCCCATTCTGTTGATTATCCTGATTATCGGTCTCGGCGCAGGCGGTGCGGTCTACTACCTGAAGTTTAGAAAGCCCAAGACTGACACCAAGGGACCGGTTGATCTGGACGACTATGATTTCGGTGATGACGACGAGGATGACACGGAATATGTCACCGAGGACGATCTGCCGGAGGAAACAGATGAAGCAAACGACAACGAAGAAGAGTAATTGTGCAAGAGCTGCTTGCACAAATTCAGAGAAAGGTATGGTGACTGAATGAGACTTGTAATTACCGAGAAGCCCTCTGTGGCAAAATCCATCTCTGCTGTCCTTGGCGCAAATAAGCGCCAGGACGGCTATCAGGAAGGAAACGGCTATCTTGTTTCCTGGTGCTTTGGACATCTGGCGGAGCTTGCCTCCGCCGATGTTTATGATGAGGCTTACGGCAAATGGAGCCGCGAGCAGCTTCCCATTATCCCCGATAGCTGGCAGTACAGCGTGGGGCGCGACAAGAAAAAGCAGCTGGATCTGCTTTCCTCCCTTATGCGGCGTGAGGATGTGACCGAGGTCATCAATGCCTGCGATGCAGGACGTGAAGGTGAGCTGATTTTCCGCACGGTTTATCATCTGGCAGGATGCCAAAAGCCTATGAAGCGCCTCTGGATTTCTTCCATGGAGGATAACGCGATCCGCGAGGGCTTTGAACAGCTCCGTGACGGCAGTGAGTATGACAATCTCTACGCCGCCGCCCTTTGCAGGAGCAAGGCCGACTGGCTGGTGGGCATCAACGCAACGAGACTGTTCTCCGTGCTGTATCACCGAACTCTTAATGTCGGGCGTGTGGTTTCGCCTACGTTGTCTCTGCTGGTTCAGCGAGAAGCGGAGATCAAGGCATTTCAGCCTGAGCCGTTTTATACAGTGAAGCTGAACGCCAAGGATTTTTCCGTATCCGGTGATAAGCTCAAAAACAAACAGGACGCCGAGAAGCTGAAGGAATCCTGCACCGGAAGTACTGCCGTTGTCCGCAGTGTGGAGCAGAAGGAAAAGTCCGAGAAAGCTCCCGCGCTCTATGACCTGACCACACTCCAGCGAGACGCAAACCGCATTCTGGGCTTTACCGCTCAGCAGACGCTGGACTATTTGCAGTCCCTCTATGAGAAAAAGCTTTGCACCTACCCCCGTACCGACAGCCGTTTCCTGACGGATGATATGGAGTCGAATGTCTCCTCAATCGCCGATATCGCTGCGGGAATTTGCGGCATCAGCATTTCAACTGTAAACAGTGCGCAGGTCTGCGACAGTAAAAAAGTTTCCGATCACCATGCGGTGATTCCAACGGAGA
>CAVITM010000272.1:0-2883 GCA_963645455.1 Moraxellaceae bacterium
GCCTTATTATGCCATCAATCTGAGCTGTATGCTGGTTCTGTTATTCAGTGAGGTTGTGCGTTCCGGAACAGAATCTTTAAACAAGCGGCAGTTTCCAGACAAGGTGTCTGTACAAATCACAGCCCTCTTTAATTATTTAAGTGTCCATTACGCAACTGCTACTCTCAACTCTACGGCTGAGTATTTTCATTACCACCCGCATTACCTCTCTGCCTTTATCAAGAAAAATACAGGCCGGACCTTTAGTTCCATTCTCAATGAAATCAAACTATTTCAGGCAACCTACTACTTGCTTAATACCAACATGCCTATAAAAAACATTTCGGAAAAGCTGGGGTTCTCACAGCTCTGCAACTTTTATGATTTCATTAAGAAGAACCTTCATACTACACCTGTACAATTCAGGCAGGCCAACCAGGAGGACTCCTCTACAGAGAAAAAGTGATGCTATAGGTCCCGGAATCAAGCTGCAATCGACCGGTTTGACTCTGGACACCATTGACACGAATGCTGTCTGGAAGAGCTGTTTCTAGCGGTACCATGGCAGTAAGCCCCTCCGGCACATTCAGACAATAACTTATTTTATTGCCGGTCTTTTCCCACCGAAACTTAATCTGGGCTCCGTGAATCGTGTGAGCTCCTTCTGCCCATGTCAGATCAAAGTCGAATGAAGGCGCCACTTCAAAGGTCTTCCAGCCTGGCGCAAGTCTCTTTAAGCCCAAAAGCTCTCTATACATCCAGTCACCGACACAGCCAAAGGCATAGTGATTATAGGAAACCGGTGTGCGAAGGCCGTCGGCCCGAATAGCATCCCAGGTCTCCCACATAGTAGTGGCCCCATTTTTTACCTCGTATAACCAGGAAGGACATCTATCCTGATAAAGGACTTTGCAGGCAGTTTGTGCATAACCATATTTCTGCAGGACATCCATCAAAAACTTAATAGACATAAAACCTGTATCCAGGCAATAGTCGTTGGCTATGATCTTATCGTTAAGCCTTGCAGCGGATGCTCTCGCTTCATCCTCGGGCAGCATATTTCCCCCAAGGGCTAAGACATACATACCCTGTAAATCCACCGTCATCCTGCCATCAGCCAGTCTGTATGATTTCCGAAAGGCAGTTCTGACCTTTTTGCCTAATTCCGTATAATATTCTGCCAAATCCCCTTTGCCAAGTATGTCGGACACTCTGGCCATTACGTCTGTATCAATGGCATAGAAAACAGTAGCCGTGATTGCTGTGGTACAAAAATCGCCATCCATCTGTGCCGTATTGCCATTTTCATCCTTGCTGCTTGGATACAGCCAGTCTCCAAAATGGAAGCCTGTATTCCACAAGTACTGATCATCCTCTGCATCAGAGCCCTTTTCCCTGGCAGATTTCTCTACATGGTCCATCCATTTTTTCATATAGGGGAATTGCTCTTCTAATATTGCCGGATCGCCATATTCATCGTAAAGAGCTAATGGCAGATTCAGGATCACATCTCCCCAGCCTGAGCTGGAGTCCGCTCCCATAAGGGGCTTTTGAAATGCCTTGTAGCCTTCCACATAGGGAACAATGATGGGTATTTCTCCATTATCCAGCTGTTCAGCGTCCACTGACTTCAGCCATCTGCCAAAGAATTTTTCTGTGTCCTGATTAAAAATAGCGGTATCACAGTAAACCATTACATCGCCTGTCCATCCGGCCCGTTCTCTCTGCGGACAATCTGTCGGAATGGATATAAAATTGCCCTTTTGGCTTCGCAGGATATTTTCCTGTAACTGGTTTAAATCCAGGCTGGAGCATTTAAAGGATCCTGTCTGGGTCAAATTCTGGCTCACGACGCAGGCTGTGAAGTTTAGAGGATTTAATTCCTCGATGAATCCACTAACCTTAACATATCTGAATCCAAAAAAGGTAAATGCCGGATGGTATACCGACTTTTGTCCATTACCGATATACTCCACACATTGCTTTCTGTCATAGCCAAAGATACTATTGAAATAATTGCCATCTTTGTCAAGATTTTCAAAATGATCCAGTCGCAGCCGCTCTCCCTCAGGTATGTCGACTTCCATTTCTACAAAACCAGCGATATTGACTCCGAAGTCCAGTATTGTATCCCCCTGAGGCGTGGTAAATATCTCTTTTACAGGGATTCTTTCTACAATTGCAACAGGCTCAGCCATTGCGGCAGTTATATTTTTGCATCCGGATTCTGTGTCTTCCCTGCAGGCTGTCCAGCCAGCATCATTAAATCCCGGCTGATTCCAACCTGAAATTTCTTTTCTTGAGTCGTATGCTTCTCCTTCAAGAAAGTCAGAATACTCCTCTGGCCCAAGGGCGGATACCAGGCTTTCATCCGAGCCAAAATAATGTGTTCTGCCGTCAGCAGCTGTGACGATCAGACAATACAGCACGGAAGTAACCTTGCCGTAATTAGCACCGAAAGCCATGAGGCCAAATTTGCCTTTGTACCATCCATCAGCAAGCTTTACGCCAATGCAATTTGATCCATTCTGCATGAGATCTGTCACATCATAAGTCTGGTACTCTATAAAACTGTCATAGGAAGCAAACCCCGGATTCAAAAGCGTTTCTGTAACAGCTTTTCCATTCACATAGGCCTCATATAGACCATGAGCGGTAATGACCAGCTCTGCTTTTGCCAGTTTTGCATCCGGGCAGATTTCCTGCCTCAGATACTGAACCGGTTTTGCTGCCTTGGAGTGGGGGTTTTTAACTCCAACCTGATTGGCCGGGCCAAACATTGGCAGCACGTCATCTAGGGGAATATCCGTGATGGCTGTCACATTGCTGTCCTGAACAGGCGCCATCCACTTACCGTATTTTTTTAAAATCTCTGTATAGTTCTTTGCTGTCATATCTTTGCTG
>CAVITM010000273.1:0-1896 GCA_963645455.1 Moraxellaceae bacterium
AGCTTAGCTTCGCATTTTATGATTTTTTCTGGTGGTGCTAAACAATTACATATTAAAAACGTGCAAAAAAGGGAAATGTCGGCTGCCCCGGCATTTCCCTTTTCTTCCTTTAAATGATATTCAGTCCGTAATGATTGATGATGCCGTCCAGCGGCTCCTTGTTCTTGCAGGCCTCGCATTCAGCCTCCTCCACAAGCTTGAAGTCCGGCAGATCTGCGCTGGTGAAAATGCTGTTCACCGGATGTCCCTCGATCTCATCCACCAATGAGAAGATAACAGAAATTCCCAGAATGTTTCCGCCGTATTCCTCTACGGTCTTCAGCACACGCTTGATCGTCATGCCGTGCATAGCGGTTGCCAGAATGATCAGCACATTCTTTCCCTTGAACTTATCCTTGATGGCGTCCCGCACCACCATGGTGCCGGAGGCATCGAATTCCGGTGTCATAACATTGAACGAATGATGGAAATTGTTGGTGGTAATGCCGCTCTTCGACAGGGTCTCTGCCACATAGGCGCCCATCAGCTCGCAGCCGTCCAGGCAGAGAATGGTATCGATCGGCTTGGTCTGCGCCATACTGTTGGCAAGGCCGGCATAGTTTTCGCCCATAAAGATATTGGGGGTAACGTTTACCTTCTGAATGTACTTTGCTGCCATGGCATCTGCCGCCAGCTTCGCCGTCTTCTGCCGGATCTTCATCGGATTCATATCCAGATAGTAATTGGTATGAAAACGATCCGATGCAAAGTGTCCCTTGTAGACATTGATGAACAGCTCCGGATTATACTTTGAAAAAACAGGTTTCTTTGCTTCCATGCTTTCCTCCTCGATTTTCGTGTCCGCATTTTTTCCGAATATATTACTAAGCATTATAAAATTTCCTCCGATAATCCGTAATAACACAGGTAAAGTTCTCTATAAAAGACATAGTCCGGCCGTTAGGGGCCCGCTTCCAGCCAAGCTGTAAGCTCACCCCAACAGCCGGGCGATGAAGCGCGAGTGGAGAAGTTTGCATCAGGCAAACTTCGAAACGATCCGACAACTTTCCGAAGGGAAGTTGCTCGCGTAAGCGAGTTCATCGAGAGCTACAAGCTCGAGACGAATCCAAGCGCTCGAACAAAAAAAGCACTGCAAATGCAGTGCTTTTTTGTTCGAGCGCGAGACGGGAATCGGACCCGCGACCTTCTCCTTGGCAAGGAGACGTAGTACCACTCTACTACTCGCGCATTATTAATGTCCGTTCAGCTTTCATTTCTGTGAAGAACGACATTATACAAAAGATGAATTCCAGAGAGTGTGAATGTTATCGCTTTCTGCACTCATCTTGAGTGCCCAGAACCGGAATCGAACCAGTGACACGAGGATTTTCAGTCCTCTGCTCTACCGACTGAGCTATCTGGGCTTAAGCGGGTGATGGGAATCGAACCCACGTGTTCAGCTTGGAAGGCTGACATTCTACCGTTGAACTACACCCGCGAGCGGTGATTTCCACTTTCGCGCCGCTCTCTCTTGGCGACTCCGTTATGATACTAAATCATCGCATTTCTGTCAACAACTTTTTTGAATTTTTTTGCAGCTCACTTTTACCCTTCAAGACACGACAGCAGTCTTACATTTCCCTGCTTTGCTACCGCTTCTGTTAACTCCTCCGTGAATCCGCTTTCCGAAAACAGTACATAGGTCTCTCTTCGGTCAGCTCCGCCCCAATTCACAGAAACAGCCTTCTTCTGCAGAACGTTCAGAACCTCCACCCCTACCGGCTCCGTCTCATACAGCTTGCATTCGCCAAACAGAATATCCTTGCCGCCCAAAGTATCCAACGCAACAATATCTATTTCTACATCCCTGTTTCCCCACCAGCGCCCCACACGATTGTAAAGCACAGAAAATGTCCC
>CAVITM010000273.1:1906-2876 GCA_963645455.1 Moraxellaceae bacterium
TCCCACGGCCGATCATGTCCCATATGGCTTCCCGACAAATGTCTTCATATACAAAAGATGTATGATTTCTGATCAAATCATCCCGGATACGCCGCGACACAATCTCCGGATGGCCGCTTTCAATAAAGCTCTGATAAGGAAAAACGAAACGAAACCAGAACGCCAGAAAATTGTCCTTGATCCTGTAATGTCCCAGCTTGCAGGTTTCCGGCTTTTCCTCTGTAACCGGCACCTCCCGCTCCAAAATATCAAGATCCACCAGCGTTTTCAAAGGCCGCGTCAGGTTGGTTACCTTCGTTTCCAGAATTGCACCGATCTGACCGAGTCTGCGGTTTCCGGCCGCAATTGCCTTGATCACCGAAAAATAGGTTCCCACCTCCTGTACCTCATTCTGAAGCAGAAAGCGCGGCTCTTCATATAAAAAGCTGTCCCGCCGAAGAACATTTCGGTCAATGGCGTCATACACCGTCTTACAAGGAGAAAACAGCTCTATATACTTCGGCACGCCGCCGGTAACCGAATAATACTCAATCAAACGGCGCCCGCTGACATTTGCATCCGAAGCAAAGAAATCACGATAATAGCGAAACGGCACCTGCTGCAGCTTGAGCTGTGCCGTTCGCCGCCCATATAACGGGCTTCCGTAAGACAATGTCTGCTCCTCCATCATGGAAATCAGAGAACCGCAAAGAATCAGCATCACATTCATATTTCGAAGCTTCATATCCCAGCTCCGCTGAAGCACGGAGGGAAATGCCTTATCCGCTTTCCCGAGATACTGAAATTCATCCAGCACAATCACTGCCCGGTCTCCGTCATTTCCCATTCGTGCCGCTTCCTCAAGCAACATTTCCCATGAGAACTGGTTCCCTGCCTGCAGCAGTGACTGTTGTGTAAATTCCGCAACGCCAAGTCGAAAAGCATTTCTGTTCTCCAGAATTCCTTCCTCAGTAGCAAGAAAATACAGAGC
>CAVITM010000274.1:0-2873 GCA_963645455.1 Moraxellaceae bacterium
AGATTACCCACTCTGGTTCTCGGATTGACATCCAGGTTCAGTTCATCCAATACCTTCTGTGTTCTTTTATATTCTTCATCCCAATTGATGGAACCCTTTACGCAGATCTCATCCCCCAGGAAAATATTTTCACATACATTTAATGTTTCAATTAATCCAAGCTCCTGGTGGATAATGGCGATACCGGCTGCTTCGCTTTCTTTTACACCTTTAAAGTTCACCGGCTTTCCGTCCAGAAGCAGTTCGCCTGTATAATCCGTATGTTCGCCGCTCAAAACTTTCATCAGAGTTGATTTTCCGGCGCCGTTTTCCCCCACGAGAGAATGAATCTCACCCTTTTTTAAATTCAGTGTGACATCATCCAGCGCTTTGACTCCGGGGAACTCTTTCGTAATGTGGTTCATCTGTAAAATGTATTCACTCATTTTCGAACCCTCTCTTCATTGCGTTATGCATTTGTCAAATTCGGATTGCCGCGTCTGGCGGCAATCCGTGTTGTGTTACTGTTCTACGATTCGCTTGTTTCGCTGTAAACTTCGTCATGTGTATAGATACCGCCATCGATGACAACCTCATCGATGTTGTCCTTTGTTACAATGACCGGTGTGTAATTCATAAAGGGAACTTCCTCTCCCAGGCTGTTTGTATCTGTTGCATCAAAATCGTCAGCTGTCAGATCTCCCAGATAGTAGGAAATAACCGTCTCCATATACTGTCTTGCGTAATCTGCACCACCCTTGATCAGTGTGGAAATCTGTGTGCCCTGAACGATTCTCTGGCAAGCTGAAAGGTCACAGTCCTGACCGCAGACAAGCACTTTTCCGTCAAGTCCTACATTTTCAAGAGCCTGTACCGCACCGCCGGCCATACCATCATTCATGCAAAGGATTGCTTTGATGTTCTCGCCATCTTTTGACAGCCAGTTCTCAGCATAGCCCATAGCCTTGGCCGGATCCCAGTTCTCAACGTACTGCTCACCAACAACATTGATGTCACAATCCTTCATGGAATCCTGCATACCTTCTGCAAAAAGAACCAGTCCTGTGCCGCCGGCTGAGTCTCCATAGAGATAGCAGACATCTCCGGAAATACCGGTGTCAGCAATGGTCTTTGTGATCAGCTGACCAACTTCGAAATAATCATTTCCGCCTGAGAAATCGATGTAGGTCTCACCTTCCACCGGCTCATAGAAGCAAACAAAGATACCGGCTTCATGGGCCTGAGTCATAACATTATTCAGAGAAGCCTTCTCAGATGCATTGACGATCAAAATATCGATGTCCTGGGAAATCAGGTTCTCGATCTGGCCAACCTGCTTCTGGATATCATTCTCAGAGCACTGGGAAACCAGCTCTACGCCCTGCTCCTCGCAGACCTTTTCAATCTCTTCCATCTCGGTCACGAAACGGGACTCCTGCATGGTTCTCCATGAAACACCAATCTTTAAATCTTCCTTTGATTTGGTTGTGGTGGCTGCCTGGTCAGCGCTGTCTGCTGCGGTGCTGTCTGATGACTCACTGCCTGAGTCGGTTGCTGTCGCACTGCTGCTGTCGGCACTCTGGCCGCAGCCTGTCAATGCTGAAAAGCAAAGAACCACTGTCAATCCCAATGCTGCTACACGTTTAAACATAACCCCTTTTCCTCCTGTTTCTTTTTTGTATATTGTGTGTTTCCTCGTTGCATCATTAGAATACCAATTCGGCTCTTTTTTATACATGAGACCAGATGACCCGAATTTTCAAAAAACTTACCCAAAAATAAAAAAACACCACCGCCCAGATCCTGCATTTTGACCTGTGCAATGGTGTTTTCTTTCTGTTTTGTTTAAATTTCTTACCTTTTGCTTATTTTTCGCCCTGCTTTTTGAATTCACTGACGGACATACCGGTGTGTTTCTTAAAGCAGGAGCTGAAATAATGGGGATCCGGGATGCCCACTTGTTCGGCAATCTCATAAGCTTTCAGATCGGTCCGGAGAATCAGCTCCCTGGCTTTCTCCATCCGAAGATTCAGCAGATAATTACTAAAGGTTACCCCCGTCTTTTCTTTAAAAACCCGGCTTAAGTAGCTGGCATTGACATAAAATGTATCTGCGATCAGATTCAGGGAAATGTCCTCTGAGGTGTAATGTTCTCCGATATAGTCCTTCACCTTATGGAGAAGATCTTTTTCCTTGTCGGAAACCTTCGTTCCGATCAGGATACAGGCCTCAGACACCGCATTTTGCAGATAGTCCTGTATCTCATCAAAAGAATTTTTCGTAAATATTCCTTCAATGAGGGAAGACAGCTGCAGGTCTGACGATTCATCTTCCAGCTTCAGTTCCCCTAACACCTTCATGATCTCCGCCAGAATCTGGATGGCATAGATAACGATCTGCCGCCGTTCTCCACCGGATTTCTTCATGTTCTTAAGCACCGCATCCAAAAGCTCCCCGGCTTTTGCCCGGTCTCCGATTCGAATGCCATTTCCCATTTCATGCAGGATCTCGTCATTGAGAACGGCTTCATTTTCCATGTCATAGTAGGGATAGATATCCCTGAAATAGATCACGCCCTCTTCCTGGGACACGAACCGGTATTTCAGGGCATCCTTTGCCTCCCGGTAGGACTCTCTGAGTCTGGTGATATCCTTATAGACATTGCCGACGCCCAGGCAGACTTCCATTTCTGTATTATTTTTCAGATAATGGCGAAGCTCCTCTCCCTTATCATAAATGACATGCTCTGACTCATTATTTAAGATAATCAGCCAGGCAGAGCCGCTGTCCACCACATAGATTCCCGGCGTGTCTGCATAATAATCCTCGATCAGACTCCGGACATACATCTTTCGTAATAGTTTTTCTTCTTCCGTTATATTTTCCGTATCCTT
>CAVITM010000275.1:0-2827 GCA_963645455.1 Moraxellaceae bacterium
CGCATAATGATAGCGTGGCGGATGTAGTAAAGGACGAGGGCACGGAGATTCTGTCCGGCAGGGATTATTTTTACGAGCAGCTGCTGGGATTGTCCTTTCAGATCAGCCCCTTTTCCTTTTTCCAGACCAATTCCCTCGGTGCCGAGGTGCTCTATGAGGTGGCACGGGGCTATGTGGGCGATCTGCAAAGGACAAGTGACGGTGCCATTGTCTATGACCTGTATTCCGGAACCGGTACCATCGCTCAGATCTTGGCGCCGGTGGCAAAAAAGGTGATCGGTGTGGAGATCGTTGAGGAGGCGGTTCTCGCAGCCAGGGAAAATGCCCTGCGCAATGAGCTGCACAACTGCGAATTCTTAGCCGGCGATGTCCTGAAGGTCTTAGACGACATCGAAGAAAAACCGGATTTTATCGTCCTGGATCCACCCAGGGACGGCATCCATCCCAAGGCACTGGAGAAGATCATCGCTTACGGTGTGGAGCGCATGGTCTATATCTCCTGCAAACCCACCAGCCTCGCCAGAGATCTGGTAATACTTCAGCAAAAGGGATATCATGTGGAGCGCATGAGCTGTGTTGATATGTTTCCATGGAGCGCGAATGTGGAATGCGCAGTTTCGCTGTCACGCGTGCAGAGCACGAAGTGAGAGCAAATTATTCTGCGGTGCTTAGATGAAAGAAAAAAAGAGAATGTGAATACAAAAAAAGCTCAAGCCCTTGCGGTTTGGGCTTTTTTAACTGGAATGGACTGATCAATTCCCATTAGGAATTTACATATAGAAAAAGAGAATTTCAAAAATTATGTGAGGAAGCTTATGATGAAAACTAAAGAAGAGCAGTCGGTTGTAACGAAGCTGTGAACTGAAAAATGAGCGTTCGATTGTAGTTGAAAATCAAAGGAGGAAAACAGTGGGAAAGTCAATTACAAGGAAAATCATTGAGGCACATTATGTATCCGGCAGTATGGTGCCGGGAGAAGAAGTATTTATTAAGGTGGATCAGACGCTGACGCATGATATTAATGCGGTGATGACCTATCTTGCCTTTGAGGCAATAGGTCTGGACAGAGTCCGCACGGAGTGCAGCGTTAGTTACCTGGATCACAATCTGCTTTATGTAGATCACAAAACACCGGACGATCACATCTATCTTACTTCTGCAGCAAAAAAATTTGGCGTTTATGTATCCAGACCGGGAAATGGCATTTGCCATAGCGTGCATGTAGCCAGATTCGGAGTACCGGGGAAGATCAGTATGGGCGGCGACAGCCATACCCCTCATGGCGGAGCCATCGGCATGCTCTGTATTGGGGTAGGTGGAATGGATATTGCAACGGCTATGACGGGTGTGCCTATGAGACTGAAAATGCCCCGGATCATCAGAGTGAATCTTACAGGAAAGCTGAAACCGGGAATTAATGCAAAAGAAGTAATTCTCGAAATGCTTCGTAAGGTAACGATCAAGGGCGGACTTGGAAATGTGTATGAGTATGTTGGCCCGGGGGCTGCGACCCTGGAAGTTCCGGAGCGGGCCACCATCACCAACATGGGTGCAGAGATGGGTGCTACCACATCCGTTTTCCCAGCAGATGAACAGGTCAGAAAGTTCATGAAAGCCCAGGGAAGGGAGGATCAGTTTGTAGAAATCCTTCCCGATCCGGATGCGGAATATGACGAAGAGATCGATATTAATCTAAGTGAATTAGAACCTCTGGTGGCATGCCCTCATCAGCCGGATCATGTAAAAAAACTAAGTGAGGTTGAAAAGCTTCCGGTCCAGCAGGTATTCATCGGAAGCTGTACCAATACAAGCTACGCAGATGTAGCAAAGGCCGCTTTGGTATTTCAGGGAAGAAAGGTAAATGACAATGTTAGTTGTACCTGTGCGGTAAATTCCCGTCAGACTTACAAGGCTTTGTTAAAAGATGGATACGTAGACATGCTGATGGATGCCGGTGTTCGTTTCTTAGAGATTGCATGCGGTCCCTGCTGTGCGATTGGTCAGACACCGGCCACGGAAGGTGTTGCGGTTCGTACATCCAATCGTAATTTTAAGGGAAGAGCGGGCAATCCCAATGCAAAAATTTATCTGGTAAGTCCGGAAAGTGCAGCTGCCACAGCCATCATGGGCACATTTGCAACAGCAAAGGATATTCTCGGGGAAGATGTTGCGAAGCTGGCAGAGATAAAAGAACCGAAAATTTATGATCATAATGATAATATGATTATTCCGCCTTTGCCGGAAGAAGAGGCGAAGAAGGTGGAGATCGTGAGAGGTCCCAATATCAAATTTCTCCCTGTGCCGGATGTACCGGAACAGTACTTAAAGGTACCGGTAAGCTTAAAGGGTGGAGACAATATTTCGACCGATGATATTACTCCGGCCAGTGCTGAGTTTTCCAGCATGCGGTCTAATATTCCTCTCATGTCCCAGTATTGTTACCATAGATATGCGCCGGATTTTGCAGCCCGAGCCAGGGAACTGGGCAAGAGCATCATCATAGGTGGAGAAAACTATGGTCAGGGATCTTCCCGTGAGCATGCGGCGATTAACCCCATGTATTTGGGTGTGAAATGTGTGATCGCAAAGAGCATCGCCCGTATTCACAAAGGAAATTTGGTTAATCACGGAATTATTCCGATGCTGTTTGATGATCCGTCAGACTATGACAGGATTGATCAGGGCGACGAACTGGAGATCAGCAGTCTGTTAGATCAGATTCCCACTAGAAAAGTTCAGGTCAAAGATGTCACAAAAGATTTTGTTTTCCAGGTAAATCTGGATCTTACAGATAATGAAGTTGAAGTTGTATTAAGTGGCGGGCAGC
>CAVITM010000276.1:0-2810 GCA_963645455.1 Moraxellaceae bacterium
CCGATATTCACCGTTTTCTCAAGCATGGAAGAAGTAGAAAAAGCTATGGTGGAAGCGGCAAAAGCCGTCTATAAGGGATATGTTGAGGAGGGGCTCAAACAAGAAATTCCCTTTCGAGGCGTAGGTGAGCAGTATGTTCGTTTTGCCGAAAACGAGCCAAGGTTTTTTCAAATGTTGTTTATGAGCGAGACAGCCACGCCTCTTGACCGAATTATACCGATGCTGGATGAAAACTACGGGAAAGTGTTAGATTCCGTAATGCTGCCCTACGGTATGGATCAGGCTGCGGCTGAGCAATTGTACCGCCATCTGTGGATCTATACCCATGGTATTGCCTGCCTATGCGCCACAAAAACCTGTCGATTTTCAGAACAGGAAATCAGAGACATGATGTCGGAGGTTTTCCTGAGTCTGTTGAAAAATGTGGGGATGACGCATGAATAAGGAATGGTCAGAACTGAACAAGGCATTTCAAACACAGATCAAAAAGGAATCGAGTTTTGCTGAGGGAATCGATACTCTCTTGATTTTGCGTCAAAGTCTTATGGAAGAATTAATCTGCATGAAGCAGACATTGAACCGCGAAGATTTCAATGCCATGCCTTTTCCAAATGTGAATGGCTATCACAGCAAGACCATTGCATATTCCGTCTGGCATGTTTTCCGGATTGAAGATATCGTGGCGCACAGTCTGATGCAAAACAATGAAGAGATATTCCGGGCGTATCGGGACAAGATCGGTGCACCGATTACCACGACAGGGAACGAACTGGTCGGAAAACAAATTACGGAATTCTCCGAAAAATTGGATTTGGACGCTCTGTATGCCTATGCTGCTGCAGCGAAGAACAGCACCGATGAACTCTTGAAGCAGCTTTCCTATCGGGATCTACGCAGAAAATTCGGTGATGCGGATAAAACAAGACTTCAGCAATTGCAGGTGGTCAGTACAGATGAAAACGCCTGCTGGCTGATCGATTACTGGTGCGGGAAAGATGTAAGCGGCCTGCTTCGGATGCCGTTTTCCAGACACTGGATCATGCATATCGAAGCGAGTCTGCGGATCAAAAACAAAATTCATCCGCGTTCGGAGGAAAAAATATGATTACTTTTACGAATGCGACAGAAGCGCACATTGAGAAACTTACAGCACTTTCAAAGGCGGCATTTGATACCGATATTTCGGTTGGAGGCACACAAGTTGGCGGCCCGCCGGAATATGATTCGGAAGAATGGCATCGCAAAATGCAAAAAGGCAGCCATCTGTTTTCACTACTCCATGACGAAAATTTGATCGGCGGGGCCGTTTTGTTTACTGACAGAAAATCTCCTACTACGCTTTATATTGGAAGAATCTTTATTGATCCCCAGTGTCATCGACAAGGCTATGGAATGGCGCTGATGCAGCAAATCGAATTGTCATTTCCTCAGATACGGATCCTACGGTTGGAAACGCCTGTTTGGAATCAGCGCACATACGCCTTTTACACTAAGTGCGGATTTGTTGAGAAATACCGCGATGCGGAATCGATTTACTTTGAAATGGTTAGGTGAATTGTGAATGGAAAAGACAGCTTACGAGATTCAAAAAGAGCGAATCGCCGAGATTGAAGCCAAGGCAGAAAAACTTTTGGACAATGTCAGTGTTGCCACATTGACTTCCATCAACGAAAACGGTTATCCCCGTACTTGCGTGATGGGCAAAGCCGGAAACAACGGCTTTCGTGAGATTTACTTTATCACATCCAAACGTTCCAAGCTGAACGGCAAAGCAACGCATTTTGAGCATAATTCAAAGGCAAGCGTGTGCTATTTCCTCGGTCACGACAGCGTAACATTGATCGGAAACGTGGAATTTGTAGAGGATCGCGCGACCCAAAAGCGTATTTGGAGTGAGGAGCATCGCCGGTTCTTCCCGAAGGGATTGGATGACCCGAAGTTCCGCTTGATCAAATTTCATACTATCGAAGCAACATTCTGGATCGAAGGAAAATTCAGAACGTGTAAGTATAAATAATGGACGCTGTTCTTAGGAGATAGATATGGGACAACTGTTTGAAACCTTTCCATTGCTGGAAAGTGAAACGCTCGTCATCCGGAAAATGACCGAGGATGATATTGATGCACTGCGCGAAATCACGGACAATGACAACGTGTACAGATATATTCCGCCGTTCTTATATAGAAAAAGCCGAGGCAACCTCTTGGCGGCCATTCGGAATCTCGGAGGGAGAGATTTTGAAAAGAAGAAAAGGATCGTTGCAGGCATATATCTTCGATCAGAGCCAAACAAGTTAGTTGGTCTTGCCGAAATATTCGACTATAAAAAACGTATCGGTCAGGTGACGATCGGGTATCGAATCAACGAAGATTACTGGCACAGGGGCATTGCGACGGAGGCCGTCCGTCTTCTGATCGAATACCTCCGCGGATCGATGGGTATTCGGACATTAAAAGCCTTCGTAATGCCGGAAAATATTTATTCGGAAAGGATTCTTCTGAAAAACGGCTTTGTAAAAGAAGCCGATACGATTCCGGGGCAGAACTGGGGCGGCCAAGAAAGCGTTGACCTTAACGTATTTACTTGCAATTAAGTCCGGCACAAGCGAACACAAAAGGCATTCGTGCAACTTACCCCTCGTTTTTTACAACTCACGGGATCGGATATAGAAAATTTGAATTGAACATGCTATGATTTCAGCGACGGAGGGAGGCGGGAACGTGAAGCTGTCTGTAGAAGAGATCCCTTGCAGGGACGAGGAAGAAGTGGTCGTCCGCTGCCATGATGCGCAGGAAAAATGGGTGGAAGC
>CAVITM010000277.1:0-2803 GCA_963645455.1 Moraxellaceae bacterium
CACAAATAGCGTTCCACCCTTATCATTTGCATATCCAATAAGGGTTTTTGCCCATTTAATCGGATTATCATTATTCAACATAGCTTTATATTCATAACATAGGTCTTCTGTTATAACATCGGGATATAGATCTTTGATTCTCATACATCGCCTCCAGTAATAATGTTTTTAGCATAACTTTATCAAACATTACGCAACATTATACAACATTACAATAACATTATACAACATTATAGCCCAGTAAAATCGCGTGTTCAAGCTTACTGTCAAGTGCACTTAGGGTTCGAAACAATAGCCAACTTTACTAATACATTATACAAGTTCCACATCCTAAAGTGCATCTCTCCTACCATGCTCTTTCAAGCTGGTTTTCGTAATAAGAATCCACATGCCCTCCATCAGATAGCGAAACCATGTACAAATCACCATTGATATCGATGATCGTACCTTCCTGGCCGCGGTACTTCACACGTACCCTGTCTCCGATCCTGTATTTGCAGGCTCTTTTTCCAGCAGCATCATGGAACCCCTGACTGACACCTTTTCTTGCAGCACCTCCCACAGCCAACGCCATAGCTAACCTTCCAAAAAGGCCGTTCACCTTGTTACTGAGATCCGGTTCTTCTGCAAAATTATCATCAGAATCTGCATCATCATCCTCTTTCAGATATTCCAGTTCTTCCGGAAGCCTGTAGCCCTTCTTCTGGTATTCAGCCGCCAGCAGCTCATCATCGATCAGCCCCATCAGCGACTCCAAATCCTTCCTCGAATACTGCCCCGCAGATTGGACAAACAATTTCTCCAGCAACTCGTCATCAATCACCAAAATCAGTGACTCAATATCCTCCGCCTGAAAGACAAGCTTTTGTGCAATCGCCTTCCTGGCAAGCCGATTGGCGATCTCCTCATGACCAAAAGTCAAGTCCATCATAACCTCTGTCACTTCATCTGCCGGTCCAAGGGCCTCTACCGACGACAATTTTTTGATTTTTGTGCTGTCCGCCCAACCATTGTATTTCTCGTAATATTCATCCCAGGTCATGGAAATCTCCTTCAACTACATAGACCGAGCAAATGCTGCACCCTTTGGAACAGCTTCCAACCGTTTCCTGATATATTCCCGCATTCCCGGATCAGTGCAATAAATATAACACCCTTTCATTCCTCTGGTCATGAGCGTACGATAGGTGTTCTTTATGATCTCGTCGGCACGTTCCATTGCCTGCGTCGGATCCTCTTTATACATTTTTTTCAGACCCTTGATTGACTGATCTGTGGTCGCTCTCTTGGTAAAGTCTGTTACGATATGTCCGTTTTCATAACGAATATCATCACCCATGATCACTCCCACATAATCAAACTCCAGACCCTGGGTGGTGTGGATGCAACCCGCTTCATTTACAGAAGTATCACTGATCGCGTAAATAGAACCATCCCCCAGATTCCAGCTCATTTCGAAATCCCCGATTTTTATATCGTGATAATCCGGATCCTTCTGTTTCGCTTTTTCCCATTTCCAGCAGTATCCCGCCAGGACACGGGCTCTGTTCGTAGCTTTATTCTTCTCGATAATCATTCGTCTCACTTCATTGGGATCATCGCACAGCTTTACTTCATAATCCAATCCATCAAGATTGTAATTCGCAGTCTCATGAATTTCCAGAAGATCATCTACCCAGGCCAGATATCCATTCGAACCATTACACCGGAACTGCGATACCAGTTCCATTTCTGTAACTTCGGAGCCCTCTTGTTCAGCCCATTTTTTTATCTCATCCACGGATCCAATGTCAGCCATTGTTACCCGCTGGCTTTCATCGATAAAAAACACCGAACAGCCTGCGGCATGTATGATTTCCTTCACCTGATTTTCATTTCCGGTTTTCTTGGTATACTGGCTTCTCTCCTCAAGTCGGTGTGCTTCATCAACAATAAGCGTATGGATCTGATTCTGGCCAACACCAACATAGCATTGTGAGCCTTTGAACATGTTTTCTACACCGGTTCGTTTGCTCGCTCCTTTCAGTTTCTTCAAGTACACCTGCCGCGGCGCCTGATTTTTTGAAACATATTGTACAAACTGGCCTCTCTTCGTCAGCTCAGCCAGGAGCTGGACTGCAATTACACTCTTCCCGGTTCCCGGACCGCCTTTGCAGATAATCGTCCGTTTTTTATGATCCTTCTGTGTCTTTAGGGATAATTTCAGGACCTCTTCAAAAACGACTTTCTGCTCATCAATCATTACAAATTCCTGATTTCCCGCAATCATGGATGCCACAGCATTTTGCAGGCTCTTCGACGGGCGAATTGCGCCATGATCGATCAGATACAGAACCTCTTTATTGTCGCCCTTCTTTATAAACTTCTTGATCAGACCCCGCAGATCATTTACCTGACCTTTGGTAAACGCTGGTGCTACTGATGTATATGTATCATACTGAGCATCATCAAGAGGATCACTATCCCGTCTTATGTAATTGTGCAAAAATGCGCATGGAACCAGCTTCACCTTCTGATCCTGTACTGCGGCATTGTAATCAGATATCAGCTGCGAATAAGACCACGCCTGATACGAAGGATGAACAACTCTTCTAACTGCACCGCCTGTATAGGTCTCTACCAGTGCATCCGTGTGTTCAACCTTATCCAACTTGCTCCACTGCTTCAGTTCAATGATTACCATGCCCGGATGATCATCGACACCATAGCCCGAAATCATAAAGTCCACTCTTTTTGCCGTTTGCGGAATGTTGAATTCAATGGCAATCCCGGCATTCGAAGGGATCTCAGAATCATTCATGAC
>CAVITM010000278.1:0-2795 GCA_963645455.1 Moraxellaceae bacterium
GTTCAGAATCACCTGAACAGTTACTGTTTTTCTTTATTTTCCCTGTGCGGAAATGATCTTATCCTGCACGGACTTGGGAACCTGCTCATACTTCTCAAAGAACATTGAGTAGTTACCACGACCCTGAGTCTTGGAACGTAAGTCTGTAGAGTAACCGAACATCTCTGCAAGAGGAACGAATGCACGAACGATCTTGCCGTTTCCGACATCATCCATACCCTCGATCCGTCCACGACGGGAGTTCAGATCACCGATTACATCGCCCATGTACTCCTCAGGCATCGTAACCTCAACCTTCATGATGGGCTCTAAGATAGCAGGAGCTGCCTTCTGCATTGCTTCCTTGAAGCACATAGAACCTGCAATATGGAAAGCCATCTCAGATGAATCCACCTCATGGTAAGATCCATCGTATACAGTCGCATGAACACCAAGTACCGGGAAGCCTGCCAGCGTACCAGCCTTTGAAGCCTCTTCGATACCTTCGCCGACTGCCGGGATGTACTCCTTGGGGATCGCACCACCAACAACCTCGGAATCGAACTTGAACAGCTCCTCGCCGTTGGCATCCATGGGCTCAAAGCGTACTTTACAGTGTCCGTACTGTCCACGTCCACCGGACTGCTTTGCATATTTGTATTCCTGATCCACAGCCTTGGTGAAGGTCTCCTTGTATGCAACCTGAGGTGCACCAACGTTAGCCTCTACCTTAAACTCACGGAGCAGACGGTCTACGATAATCTCCAGATGGAGCTCACCCATACCTGCGATAATGGTCTGACCTGTCTCCGAATCAGTATGTGCTCTAAAGGTCGGATCCTCTTCAGCCAGCTTTGCTAAAGCCTCGCCCATCTTGCCCTGACCAGCCTTGGTCTTCGGCTCGATAGCAAGCTCGATAACGGGCTCGGGGAATTCCATAGACTCTAAGATAACCGGATGCTGCTCGTCGCAGATGGTATCACCGGTAGTGGTGAGCTTGAATCCAACTGCTGCTGCGATATCTCCGGAATATACCTTGTCCAACTCGGCTCTCTTGTTTGCATGCATCTGCAGCAGACGGCCGACACGCTCTTTTTTATCCTTGGTAGCGTTCAATACGTAAGATCCGGAATTAAGTACACCGGAATATACACGGATGAATGCCAGTTTTCCAACGAAA
Source organism: Moraxellaceae bacterium (assembly GCA_963645455.1). GTDB lineage: Bacteria > Bacillota > Clostridia > Lachnospirales > Lachnospiraceae > W0P33-017. The sequence goes on from CAVITM010000278.1 coordinate 1,160, forward strand.
GGATCTGTCATGATCTTGAATGCCAGAGCGGAGAAGGGCTCCTCATCTGAGGAATGTCTCTCTACCGGATTGCCGTCCAGATCAACACCCTGAATGCTCGGTACATCTGTAGGAGCGGGCATAAACTCAAGGATCGCATCCAAAAGCTTCTGTACGCCCTTGTTGCGGTATGCAGAACCACAGCATACAGGAACTGCCGTACACTCACAGGTAGCCTTGCGCAGTACAGCCTTCAGCTGCTCTGTGCTGGGCTCCTCGCCCTCGAGATACATCATCATCAGGTCGTCATCCAGCTCGCAGATCTTCTCGATCAGCTCGGTATGATACAGCTCAGCCTCATCCTTCATATCCTCAGGAATCTCTGTGATGGCAATATCATCACCCTTGTCGTCGTTGTAGATATAAGCTTCCATCTCGAACAGATCGATGATTCCCTTGAATTCATCCTCTTTTCCGATGGGCAGCTGTAATACGATTGCATTTTTACCTAATCTGGTACGAATCTGATCTACAGCTCCATAGAAGTTTGCACCTAGGATATCCATCTTGTTGATGAATGCCATACGGGGTACATTGTAGGTGTCTGCCTGACGCCATACATTTTCTGACTGAGGCTCTACACCACCCTTCGCACAGAATACACCAACGGCTCCGTCTAAAACACGCAGGGAACGCTCAACCTCTACCGTAAAGTCCACGTGACCAGGGGTATCAATGATGTTGATACGATGCTCTAAGGCACCGGGCTTTACCTTGGCATGGTCCTGTAAGGTCCAATGACAAGTCGTAGCGGCTGAAGTAATGGTAATACCTCTCTCCTGCTCCTGCTCCATCCAGTCCATGGTAGCAGTGCCTTCATGAGTATCACCGATCTTGTAGTTAATACCAGTATAATACAGAATACGCTCGGTCAATGTGGTCTTGCCGGCATCGATATGAGCCATAATTCCGATGTTTCTGGTTCTCTCCAACGGATATTCTCTTCCAGCCAAGATTTTTTCCTCCTAGAATCTGTAGTGCGCAAATGCCTTGTTGGCCTCTGCCATCTTGTGCATATCTTCTTTTCTCTTTACAGATGCTCCAGTATTGTTTGCAGCATCCATAATCTCGTTGGCCAGTCTCTCCTCCTGAGTCTTCTCGCCTCTCTTGCGGGAGAACATGGTCAGCCAGCGAAGTGCTAATGCCTGACGACGATCGGGGCGAACCTCGATCGGCACCTGGTAGGTAGCTCCGCCGATACGTCTAGCCTTTACCTCCAGTAAGGGCATCACGTTGTTCATAGCCTCCTCAAATACCTCTAAGGCAGGCTTGCCGGTCTTCTCTTCGACTCTGGCAAATGCTCCGTATACAATCTTCTGTGCAACACCTTTTTTGCCATCTAACATGATGTTGTTGATGAGCTTGGTGACCACGGTATTGTTGTAAATCGGATCTGCTAATACTTCTCTTTTCTGAGTATGTCCTTTACGCGGCACGATACTTCCCTCCTTAATAATTTGATTATTAGATCTTCGGTACTCACATGTGTCCTCTAATGTGTCCGTGCTGAAATCTATTTATGTTTGGGAAATAGAATCTTCCAACACTTACCTTAGTTCTGTTTGTGGTACAGCTCTAACCCGTGCAAAAATTATTT
>CAVITM010000279.1:0-2777 GCA_963645455.1 Moraxellaceae bacterium
CTTCTTACACTCTGCTGATCGTATACAAAATTCAACATGGTCTTTTTCGGGAATAAAGGAGCCAATTTCATCATAGGAGTCTGCCATCCTGGAAGCCCCGATGTCACATTAAGTTTTCCTTTCAGCATTCCATCATAGCCATCCTTAGCCACCTTGGTAGGATCCACGGCATTTGAAAACAGCTTTGTATCAGAAAGTCCACCCGCACTGGCAAAACCAGTCTGCATTGCACCAGGCATCAAAGCCGTTACTGTAACACCCGTTCCCTGAAGTTCACGCCACAGAGCATTTGACCAGCTTGTAACATATGCCTTAGTCGCATAGTATACTGCCTGCAAAGGTCCTGGCATTGTTGCAGCTGTTGATGATACATTCAGGACCCTACCATATCCCCTCTTTATGAAATCCGGAAGGAACAGCTTGCAAAGCCTTGTCGGTGTTTCAATGTTTACAGCAATCATGGACATATCCTGTTCCATCGTCCTCTCTCTTGCGAAATCACCTTGACCGCCAAAACCTGCGTTATTAATCAGATAATCTACCTGCCAGTTATTTTCCTTGCAGGTATTATAAATTATCTGAGCTGCATCAGTGGAAGATAGATCTGTCGCAATTGTGTGTACTTCCACATCATACTGTTTACGTATGCTTTCCGCTTGTTGATCAAGTTTCATCTGATTTCTTCCCACCAGAATCAGATTTCCACCATCGCTTGCATGAATATTTGATAATGGATGTATAATGGTGTAAATTGAAAAATTAAAAAGAGCCAAAAGCTCAACCTTTAGGTATAATGTAAATCGACCAAAATCAACATAACACCGAGGAGGAAGAAACTCATGGCTCAACTCAATATTACATTAAATCAGGACGAAATTCTACAGTTACTTTCAAATGACAGAAATTCTGCCTTCACCAAGCTCTTGCAGGAAAGTCTTAACAGCATTCTTAAGGCAGAATCCACGGAACAGCTCAAGGCTGAACCCTATGAACGGACGGAAGAACGCGCAGGCAGTCGCAATGGATTTCGTGATCGGCCTCTGACCACGCGAATCGGCCGGATCACTCTCAAGGTCCCGAAGCATCGCAATGGTGAAGCCTTCAAAACATTCGTCTTTGATAATTATTGCCGTAGTGAAGCTGCCCTGATCACCACCATGGCAGAGATGTGTGTGAATGGCGTTTCCACACGGAAAGTATCACAGGTTATGGAAACGTTATGCGGTAAAAGTTTCTCTAAATCCACAGTGTCAGAAGCATGTAAAGAACTGGATGAGAAAGTCAGTGAATTTAGGGATCGTCCTTTATCCGGCGAATATCCATTCCTGACAGTCGATGCCACATATTTCAAGGTTCGCGAAAACTCCAGAGTCACATCCAAGGCATTTATGATTGCTTATGCGACAAACAGCGAGGGACATCGTGAAATTATCGGTTTTAATATTTATCGCAACGAGAGTAAGGAGACCTGGAATGCCTTTTTTAGCGGTTTGAAGGCCCGTGGGCTTACAGGAGTTCGAATGATAACTTCGGATGCTCATGAGGGCATTATCGACGCCATCAGCAAGCAATTTCCAGACGTTCCATGGCAACGCTGCCAGTTCCATTTTTCCCGCAACGTCACTCAGAAGACTCCGACAAAATACCAGAAGGGACTGGCAACCGAGCTTCAGGAAATGTTCAACTGTACGACGATTGAGGCAGCACGTAAGCGGCGTGATGCCATTATAGCGGATTATAAGGATATCGCGGAATCTGCCATGAGCTGCCTGGAAGAGGGTTTTGAAAGTGCCATGACTGTTCTGGCATTGCCAAAGTATCTCCACAAGTACTTCCGGACATCCAATCAGATTGAACGGTTAAACAAAGAGCTTAAACGAAGATCTAAAGTGGTCGGCGTATTTCCAAACGAAGATTCTCTTATGCGACTTATTGGTGCGGTTCTTCTGGAGCGAAATGAGACGATATCCACAAATCGATGCATCTTTAAAGAAAAAACATACCAGGAGATGATGGTAACAGAGCTTCCGGAAAAGCTAAAGGAAATGGCTCAGGAACAACGTCAGCTTTTGGCTGCATAACAGCCGGTGGCACATACTTTGAAATCAGTCAATGGAACCCTTTGCGGGGGCGTACTGCGCCCATTGACAGATTTCTCGGATGTGCCGATAAGATAATCAACAGGATGCCAAGGCATCCCCTGAGACGGGTGTCTCAGCCTAAAGGTAATATACGGAATTTACACACAAATTAGGACTTGACTTCAGGATCCGATCTGCCATGGCCAAGGCCTCACTTTGGTCGTGGGTGACGTAGACAATGGTGGCTCCGGTCAGCTTATGGATGTTCTGGATTTCTCTTCGCATGCTGATTTTAAGCTCTGCGTCCAAAGCACTTAAGGGCTCGTCCATCAGAAGAATGGACGGTCTTGCCACAATGGCTCTTGCCAGAGATACCCGCTGCTTCTGCCCTCCGGAAAGCTCGCCGGGATAGCGTTTTTCCATGCTGGCAAGTCCCACCGCCTCAATGGCCGCATCCACGGCTTTTCTCTTTTTCTCAGATGACAAGGTGCAACGCTTGCTGTTTAAAGGAAATTCCACATGCTCTCTGACGGTCATATGGGGCCAGAGGGCAAAGGACTGGAATACCATGCCAAGATTTCGCTTCTCCACCGGCACATTTTCCGTCTCGGAGGAAAAGATTTTGTCATCCTTTAAAATTTGTCCCTTTGTCGGCGCCTCAAAGCCTCCGATGATCCTGAGAAGCGTGGTTTTTCC
>CAVITM010000280.1:0-2775 GCA_963645455.1 Moraxellaceae bacterium
ATTGAAGATGGCCTGAACGACGTAGGAGACAAATATGGAAAACAGGAAAAAAACGAAAGATACCGGATATGTGCAAAAGGGACGAGCTGCGGGAAAGCCTGCCAGAGCAACAGAATCCAAGACGAAAAGACCGGGGAGACCCGCCAAATCTATCGTACCGAAGGCAGAAAGACCCAAGAGACCCGCCAAATCTATCGTACCGAAGGCAGAAAGACCTGAGAAATCCGCAAAGTCTGCCGGGAAGAAATCGGCATGTCCCTATAACGGTAAGTGCGGCGGCTGCACCCTGATCGATGTGCCGATGGAGGAACAGCTGGCGGACAAGCACCGCTGGGTTCGCGAATGCATTGGTGCCTACGGCCCGGTGGAGCCGGTGATTCAGATGAAGAACCCCTACCGCTATCGCAACAAGGTGACCAGCATCTTCGGCCTGGATCGCAAACGGCATCCGGTCTGCGGCGTCTATCGCGCCCGCACACGTGACATCGTGCCGGTAAAGGAATGCCGGATCGAGAACCGTCAGGCGGATCGGATTGTGCAGGATATCTTCGAGATGCTGCCTTCCTTTAAGCTGCGGGTTTATGATCCGGAGACGGGACTTGGGATTCTGCGGGCGGTGCAGATCCGTACGGCGCACGCAACCGGAGAGGTACTGGTGACACTGGTGACGGCGGGACCTGTTTTCCCGTCCAGGAACAACTTCTCAAAGGCACTGACGGCGCAGCATCCGGAGATCACGACGATTGTGCAGAACATCAAGGAGAATGACAGCTCCATGGTGCTGGGAGAGCGCGAGAAGGTTCTGTACGGAAAGGGATACATTGAGGATGAGCTGTGCGGCAAGCGGTTCCGCATCTCGTCACGATCCTTTTATCAGGTGAATTCGCTGCAGACGGAGAAGCTCTACCGTATCGCCATTGATGCAGCGGGCCTTAGCGGGAAGGAACGCGTGCTCGATGCCTACTGCGGTATCGGTACAATCGGAATCTGCGCAGCAGATCATGCGAAGGAGGTCCTGTCTGTGGAACTCAACGGGGATGCTGCGCAGGATGCGGAAAATAACGTGCGCTGCAACGGCTTGACGAATGTGACCGTTTACCATGAGGACGCCGGGAAATTCATGCAGGAGATGGCGGCTCAGGGAGAGCGCGCCGATGTACTGTTCATGGATCCGCCGCGCAGCGGCTCCACAGAGGAATTCCTGCAGGCTGCTCTCCAGATGGGACCGGAGAAGATTGTCTACATCTCCTGCAACCCGGAAACGCTCGGACGTGATCTGGAGATTCTGACGAAGGGCGGATATCGGATGAAACGTGCCGTTCCTGTGGACATGTTCCCGTTTACAAGAGAAGTTGAGACGGTGGTATTACTGTCTAAGGTACAGAATTAAATAACGAGAAAAGGCTTGAAATCAAGGCATTTCCGAGTGTTCGGACGGTTCTTTATGAACTGTCTGGATGCTCGGATTTTTGCTGTTTGTAAACTGTACCCCTTGTCAAGGACACATTTCAAAGTGTCCTTGACAAGGGGTACAGTTTATATCTCCCAATATAAATGTTCTTTCTCCCAAAAATGTATTAAAATTGGGAGAAAGATAAGCGCGATTGGGAGAAAAAGGTGGAATAAAATGAGAAATTTTAATTATGACAAACTCAGGGATAGGACGTGGGACAATGAGATTTTATCCTATGTAGCAAAAATCCACGAATACAAAGGAAAACAGGAATTATATTTACGACAAAAACCAGTTGAACTTGAAAGATTAGTGCAGATAGCAAAAGTACAAAGTACTGAGGCATCAAACAGAATTGAGGGAATTGTTACAACAAATGCAAGATTAATGCAGTTGGTCGAGGACAAGACAACGCCACATAACCGCGAAGAAAGTGAAATATTAGGATATAGGAATGTATTGAATCTTGTCCATGAAAATTACGAGATGATTCCCGTGAAATCTAATTACATTCTGCAGATGCATCGGGATTTATTGAAATATACGTCATTATCCTATGGCGGTTGCTTTAAGACAACACCGAATGAGATTGATGCCATGCTTTCAGATGGGAAAAAGATTGTTCTATTTCGACCATTAGAGCCATATGAAACACCAGATGCAATTTCCTCAATCTGTGAAAGTTATAACCATACGTTAGCGAAAGAAGAAATTGATCCTTTGATATTGATTCCCTGCTTTATTTTGGATTTTTTGTGTATACACCCATTCAATGATGGTAATGGAAGGATGAGCAGGCTTCTGACGTTATTGTTACTTTATCGAAGCGGTTATATGGTGGGACAGTACATCAGTATTGAAAAAGCGATTGCAGATACAAAGAACGATTATTATGATGCTTTGGCGCAGGCTGATGTTCACTGGCATGAGGAAGAAAATGATCCGAAGCCTTTTATCAAATATATGCTTGGAATTATCTTGTCATGTTATCGGGAGTTTGAAAGTAGAGTTAACCTGACAGGAAAAGCTGGAGTTAAAAGTACAGCTTATGACATTGTGAAGAAGTATGCACTGGATCAGGTGGGAACATTCACGAAACAGGATGCATTGATATCCTGCCCGAGTCTTGGAAGTTCATCGGTGGAGGCATCTTTGAAGAAACTGGTAACAGATGGAACTGTGACCAAAATTGGAGCTGGCAGAAAAACACATTATGTCAGAAGTGATGCAATTGAAAAATAACTTTAGAAAAATATTTATACAGAGTAAATAGCTGAATTGGGAGGAAATGCGAATGAAGATTGATATCACATTAAAGATTA
>CAVITM010000281.1:0-2772 GCA_963645455.1 Moraxellaceae bacterium
CATCTACGGTGCTCTCAGTTCCCTTGGAATCTGTCACCTTGACCTCCTCGCTGGTCTGGTTGACTACGTCTGCCTTGACATTCTCTGATGTAGAGACCTTGGAGCCTTCTGCACCTGCAGCCAGATCTACCTTGGCATCTGCATTTAATGTGGTATCGACTGCAGTCTCAGCCTTTACAACAGTGTCTGCTGCGTTGACAACGACTTTGATGGTCTCAGTCGTAGATCCCTTGACCTCTACATCAGCCTTGGCATCTACCGTCACGTTCTCAACTGTGCCTGCCGCATCGATATCAACCTTGGCATCTGTCGCATTTTCTGCAACCTTAACCTCGGCGACAGAGCCCTTGGCCTCCAGAGCGAGTGAAACGCCGGCTGCCGCCACTTCTACAGCGGCCACTTCTGCCTTCTTGCTGACAACAAGCGTCACATCTGCATTTTCTTTAGCCACAGCGATCTCCGTGCCCTTTGCAGCATTTGCCACCTTTACGGTCAGCTTTGTATCTGTGATCTTGATGGTATTGTTCGTTCCCTTTTCCGTGAAAGATAAAGCGTCCTTAATTGTCAGGGACTTGACGCTACTCTTGTTGGTGATGGTGGCATTCTTCGCATTGACTACGATATTGACCTTAGCCATCTTCTTTCCGGAAGGAATGGTGATCGCCACGTTCTTATTTGTCTTGATGGTGATCTTGGTTGCGCCCTTCTTGATTGCGCGCTCTAATCCCTTCTGCGAGGTGACAACTACCGCTTTTTTCGGTGCTGCGCTCGCATTTACCGGCACAGCCGTGACTACCATTGCCACTGCTGCGAGACATGCAATCGCTGATTTGATGAAATGTTTCATGCTCTCCTCCTTTTTCAACTGATGTTGATGGTTGCATCATCCGAAGCCAATTTTTCGTATCCGGATAACTGTTTAAATTATACGATAATTTTCAGCCAATGTCAAACAATACTTGTCATTCGTGATTATCATTTCTGTCTTTATTTGCAGTACTGTTAATTGCAGATAATCTAGTGTGAGCAGAAATACTGTACACGACCATCGCATCGGTTTTTCAACAATATTCGCTTTTATACACTTGAAAAAAAAGGAGATATGTATGAAGAATTCATTATACGAACGGATTCATGACCTGCGAGAACGTTCCGGCATGACACAGAGCGATCTGGCCATGCGCATGGGCGTGTCCCGCTCCGGTGTGAATGCATGGGAAATGGGTGTATCGAAGCCGAGTCTGGACAATCTGATCGCCCTCAGCCGTATCTTTCATACCACCACAGACTACCTGCTGGGTATCAAGCACGAGGATGTGATCAGCATCCAGCACTTTACGGAACAGGAAAAAGCGCTGGTGATGGGGCTCGTCAACTATATCGATCAGGGAAAAGATACCGGGGATTCACGATAAATGAAAAACCTCCGCCCACCGCAAAACTACGGTGACGGAGGCATTTTTTTGCCTGCCTTAACAAAATGCGACAATACCCATAAAGCTTGACTTTTGCACCATTTTGAAAAATGTGTTTCTACGTCTCGCAATGAACCAGAAAAATGTGTTTCTATATCAATTATTTAGTCTGAAAAACGTGTAAATATGGCATTGTAAATTGAGAAAAAATGTGTTACGTTAAGATAAGCACTCAGATAGGATGGTGATACACTTGAAGCGTAATGCGATTTCAGAATTAATTCGATGGAAAGACAGTCCCGAACGCAAACCGTTGGTACTCAAAGGTGCAAGACAGGTTGGCAAGACCTGGCTGATGAAAGAGTTTGGGCAAAACTACTATGATCATTTCGCCTATTTCAATTTTGACGAGGAAGAAGAACTGAAATCCATCTTCGAAACAAACAAAAATCCCAGACGTATCATCGAACTGCTTTCTATGGTTGTCGGCGAGAAAATCGAACCGGAGAAAACCTTGATTATCTTCGATGAAATTCAAGAGTGTCCCGAAGCTCTAAATACCCTAAAATACTTCAAGGAGAAGGCAAACGAATACCACGTAATTGCAGCAGGCAGTCTGCTTGGTACACTTTTGGCAAAGCCGAAGTCTTATCCTGTGGGTATGGTGAATCTGCTGAATATCTACCCACTGACCTTTGACGAATTCCTGGCGGCTACCGATCCCGGTTTATATACTTATTATGAAAGTATCCAGAAAAATCAGCCTATCGAGACGATCTTTCACAACCGTCTGCTGGAAGCCTATAACTATTACCTCATCATTGGAGGTATGCCCGAATGCGTATCCTCATGGGTGAAATACAAAGATCCTGCCAAAATATCACAGATTCAGCGAGAACTAATTGAAGTCTATGAAAATGACTTCTCTAAACACAACGGAAAAGTCAACAGTGGGCGCATCCTCATGGTATTCCGCAGCATTGTGGCACAGCTTGCAAAACCAAATGAAAAGTTTATGTACGGCGCTGTTCGTGAGGGCGGCAGAGCCAGAGATTTTGAAGAGGCGATCGAATGGCTGGTTTCAGCCGGAATGCTGAACCGCGTCTACAATGTATCCAAGATGGAGCATCCCTTGTCTGCTTTTGACAAGCTCGACCAATTCAAGCTCTTTGTCTTTGATGTCGGACTTCTCAAGCATATGGCCGGTATTGACAATGCAGCTATTCTGCTGAAAACAGACTACCAATTTAAAGGTCCGTTGACCGAAAACTATGTTTTGCAACAGCTTTGTGGACAGTTCGAGGTAGAACCCCGCTACCATTCAGATAAAAGCGGTGAGATTGACTTTGTATTGCAA
>CAVITM010000282.1:0-2757 GCA_963645455.1 Moraxellaceae bacterium
TGACAAGGTTTGCTTCCCGTGGTTTTCCGGTGAGCTTACTTCCGACGAAGTCAAAGCCTACAGCCACTTCATTGCAGCCCTCGGTGAGATGGCCCGTAATGCAAAGCGCGTCACAGCCAAGGAAAAGGAAACCGACAACGAGAAGTACGCCTTCCGCTGTTTTCTCCTCCGGCTGGGCTTTATCGGAGATGCCTACAAGGACGAGCGGAAAATCCTGCTCCGCAATCTGACTGGCTCCAGCGCCTTCAAGAGTGGTGCCAAGAAGGAATACGCACCCGGCCTCGACCCGATACCGACACCTGAAAACACGGTGACAGTGGATGTGGAGGAAGTCAGAAAGCGCTTGCAAGATCCGCAGGTGCAGGAAGAAATCCGCGCCATTTTGACTGGAGAGGACGGTGAACAGGCATGACAGGCTTCCCAAGAAGAGAAATCGTTGAAAGGCTCCGCAGGCGGTATAAACCCGGCACCCGCGTAGAGCTACTCCATATGGACGATGTGCAGGCTCCGCCAATCGGCACACGAGGCACTGTTATTGGTGTGGACGATATCGGCAGCATCATGGTTCGCTGGGACAACGGCTCCGGCCTTTCTGTGGCCTACGGTGAGGATTCGTGCAAGGTGGTGGATAACGATGACAGATAAAATTAGAGAGCAGATCTTGGCTGTCCGCAATACGGGTCTTACGAATATGTTTAACCTGAATGCTGTCCAGAGCATCGCCTATGACATGGATTTCTACGAGCTTGTGAACTTCATTGAAGAAGAAAAGACTGCGTATGTGCATTTCATCCTGACCGGTGAAGGATAAATTACACACTATTTCCCGCCGATATTTGTGTAGATTATTGCTCCGAATTGACTTGCTATTATGTGCTTTTAGAGTGATATATGTACACAACAAAAGGGCCACAGAGCCCGAAAACAGGAGGAAAACACCATGAAAAACCACATCGCAGCCATTGACAACGCCATCGAGAACAACCTGCAAGCAACCTGGAAGGAGCTCGGCTTCAACAGCACCTTCGGCGCAGCATACCTTTACAGCCTTGAGGCCGGAAACGACCTGCCGAACTACGGCGAGGTCATCTGGGACACCGACATCGACGAGATTCTTGCCGACTGCCGCAGAACCGGCACTACCGAGTTCACCATAAGCTCCACCTTTTCCGAGCTGATTATCACGATTGCCGAGTTCCAGAAGCGCGGCTGCATGATGCAGGGGCTTGTGGAAATCAACAGCCGCTACGATAGGGATTGGCGCACCGGCGAAAAGAAACGCATTCCCGCATTTCTGATGAAACTTTGCTAAGGAGGACGGCACCATGTGGAAAGAAGGAAGCATCAAGGTCAACGGAGCCATTTTTCATTACTGGATGAAGGTATACGAAACCGGCTCCCAGTGGGGCATCGACGAAGGCAAGGTCAGCAAGCTGATGCTCAAGAGAAACGGTGAGATTGTTTACAACTACGACCGTGGTGAGGATGTTGCACCGGTTGATGAAGACACCAAATTAGCCGTTCAGCTTCTCTTGCAGAGCGAAAATTAATAATAAGCGCAAAAGCAATCGGGCTTCGGCCCTTTTGCTCGTTATACAGGAAGTCGCGCCCAACTTGGGTGGCGGCTATTTTTATGCCATGGAGGTGATGGCAAAATGCGAAAACTGAAGAAATACAAGTCCACACCATTCATGGCTAAGGACTCCCACTACGATAAAGACGCTGCGGATTATGCGGTGATGTTCATTGAAAGCCTCTGTCACACCAAAGGCACATGGGCCGGTAAGCCTTTTGAGCTTATTGACTGGCAAGAGCAAATTATCCGGGATCTGTTTGGGACGCTCAAGCCCAACGGCTACCGGCAGTTTAATACGGCCTATGTGGAGATCCCCAAGAAAATGGGCAAAAGCGAGCTGGCTGCTGCCGTGGCTCTGCTTCTCACTTGCGGCGATGGAGAAGAACGCGCTGAGGTTTATGGCTGTGCGGCTGACCGTCAGCAGGCGTCCATCGTATTTGAGGTCGCTGCCGACATGATTCGTATGTGCCCGGCCCTCAACAAACGCTGCAAAATTCTATCGGCCACCAAGCGCATCGTATACCAGCCCACTAATAGCTTTTATCAGGTGCTGTCTGCTGAAGCCTACTCCAAGCACGGCTTCAATATCCACGGTGTCGTCTTTGACGAACTGCACACCCAGCCCAACCGCAAGCTCTTTGATGTTATGACAAAGGGCTCCGGCGATGCTCGTATGCAGCCGCTGTATTTTCTCATTACTACGGCCGGTACGGACACGAAATCCATCTGCTATGAAACGCACCAGAAGGCAAAGGATATTCTGGAGGGCCGGAAGATTGACCCGACCTTTTACCCAGTGATCTACGGTGCCGATGAGAGCGACGACTGGACTGACCCGAAAACATGGAAAAAGGCCAACCCATCACTCGGCATTACCGTCGGCATCGACAAGGTCAAAGCAGCCTGTGAAAGCGCAAAGCAAAATCCCGCCGAGGAGAACAGCTTCCGGCAGCTCCGCCTCAATCAATGGGTAAAACAAGCAGTCCGATGGATGCCGATGCACCTGTGGGATAAATGCGACTTTGCCGTGGATGAAGACGATTTGGAAGGCCGCGTTTGCTACGGCGGTCTTGATCTGTCCTCCACTACGGACATTACGGCATTCGTGCTTGTGTTCCCACCGATGGATGAAACAGATAAATACATCGTTCTGCCGTACTTCTGGATACCGGAGGACAATC
>CAVITM010000283.1:0-2747 GCA_963645455.1 Moraxellaceae bacterium
TTAGCGAGGTTCTTTCGAGCTTAGTGCGAACCATGCATGGACACTTAATGAGGGCAAGCCAAAGGCGCAGGCCGAATTTAGTGAACAGGCGGAGTAGAGCACTTCACAGCTCTCTTGATGTAAATCAATCATTTCGTTATAATGAACTAATGCGTTACTGTTCACACAGCAGCCGGACACTTGCTGTCAGGCTGCGTAAGAACATGATTCAGGAGTGAGCAGGCTCCTTTTGCGAAGCAAAACTTCAAATGAGCCTGCGAATGTTACTTGAGTAGAGCACTTAGCGAGGTTCTTTCGAGCTTAGTGCGAACCATACAATTTCACTTGACGAACATAATGTGAGTCTAGTGAAATTGTTGGAACGAGGTACGAGTGAACAGTAACAGCATAAGAAAAATAAGGAAAATAGGGCTGTTTCACGAAGAAGTATAACCAATTGAATAATCTCCAACCTAATAGCCAGTTTTTGATTTGTATTCATACAGACGAAAAAACTGGCTATTTTCTTGCATTTGAGGTATAATATACTCATAAGTAGGAGTATATTATATTCATACCAAGAAAGGAGAGATTCTATGTCAAACAAAGTATATCCAGATTGGGTTCAACAGCAAAAACCTTCCGGTACAACTGTAAAAAAGGTCGGCAATAATTATTACTTGTATAAGCATTCTTCCAAACGTGTTCAAGGCAAGAAAAATCCTGTTCCGGTAGACACTTACATCGGTAAGATCACTCCAAACGGAATCGAAAAAAGTGATTCAAAAAAAATAACTGCAAATGACACAGAGATTATTGTAAAAGAGTTCGGATTTTCCAGAGCCATAGAGCTACTATGCCCTGTCGAATGGAAGGAGCCACTTGGGAAAAGCTGGCAGAAGGTGCTTGATTATATCATTGTTCATGAATCTCCGGAATCTTATATCACACAGTTCCGAAAAATACCGGAATCCCTGGATCCGCATGTCCAGTATGGTTCTCAGAAATCTGCTCTCCAAAGAAAAATGAAAAAAGAATACCATGTTGAGTTGAAAGACCTCAAGCTGCTTTCAACGATATATATCGTCAGGTTCGCCGGGAAAAATTTTCTTTCGAAAATAACGGATGAACAGAAAAATTTTCTGGAAAGAATGGGACTAAAGCTGGAGGTGGAATAAGGCTGTATTCCAGACACGTTCATTGATTCAATGGCTTCTGGATGTTCCGGATCCAAGATGCAGCCGTTCAAAGCCACATGAACTGGCGGAAATATTTGTCTGTGTTATTATGGGACTGCTGGCAGGTGAAACCAAACTTCGCCGCATTGTCAGGTGGAGTAATCGACATTTAAGTGAACTACGAAATCATATCCCGTTTCCGAATGGGGTTCCTTCGGTGTCGACCATGTCACGGATACTGGCTACTGTTGATGAAGAACTGGTATCTCTCTCACTCATGAACTGGATCGGGGAAATTTCCAACACAAGAGGAATCCATATCGCTATAGATGGAAAAGGAATCCGAGCTGCTGCACGTAAGGTGATGGATGAAAAGACACCCTATATTTTAAATGCAATTGATGTTGCATCCGGGCTGGTGATTGGGCAATACATTATTCAGGAAAAAACAAACGAGATGACGGCAATTCCTTTACTGGTGGAATTACTGGAGATGAAGGGAAGCACAATTACAATTGATGCAATCGGTGCAACCGGAAATATCATGAATGCGATCCATGATAATGAAGGGGAGTTTGTGCTGCAAGTAAAAAAGAATTGTCCGGTACTTTATGAAGAAGTAATGGAATTGTTTGATGGGCTGTCAAAGGAACAGGAAAAAGATAAAGAAGAATTTTCGGATAAATACCGTAATTATTACAGCGAAAAGGTAACCTCAGAAAAAAACAGGGAAAGATATGAATACAGGAAGTGCCAGTCATACAGCGATCCAAACGGGATGAAAGGACTTCAGGAAGAACGCCCTCACATTGCAAGCATAGGAAGAATGGGACAGGTACGTATCATGCAGGTTCAGGATGAATTGGGAAATGATATCACACCGTGTCTTACCGATTTTTTGAAGAAAGGAAGCAGGAAACAGCCAAAGCCAACCGTCGGTGATGAACTTGGAAATGATATACAGTGGGCTGGTCTCGTGTCAAGCAAAGTATTAACTGCAGAAGAAATGCTGGCTTACAAAAGACAACATTGGACTGTAGAAAACCGTCTTCATTATGTATTGGATGAAACATTTGGGGAGGATAAAAGTACAATAAAGAAGGGAAAGAATACTATGTCTACTTTGCGCAAATGTAGTTACAACATCATACGGCTGCTGCAAATGAAAAATCCGAAGAAAAGGGAATATGTACCCGATGTTATAGACGACATCTGCGACAATCTAGAAATTGGTTTAAGAATGCTCTTCCGTCCGATCCCAAGTTTCTACTAATATGGAACATTGACAGTAAAAAAAACAAAAAACAGATCGACAGGGATTTTATGCGCTTTTTTTAGGTAGAAATATCTTGTGTTGCCAAGAATACGATATGATATCAGGTTCTGTTCGATTCAGTTTCTTCGTGAAACAGCCCTACATATAATTAAAAAAACCTTGAAATTATAAACCTGTTGTGCTAATCTGTCAGAAAGACGAAGGGGTCTACATTTAATTGGAGACCCCTTCTTTTTGGTAGAGCACTTAGCGAGGTATTACACGAGCTTAGTGCGAACCATGCCCGACACTTAATGAGAACGAGCGAAGCGCGG
>CAVITM010000284.1:0-2741 GCA_963645455.1 Moraxellaceae bacterium
TGCGATAGCATCGCCGAATCTCGTATCTGTTCAGGTGGTTCTGAACAGATACGAAAAATTAAAAAAAAGAGTCCTGCTTTTTTGCAGGGCTCTTTTTTTAATTCCCCTATCGGAAAAACCGGAAAACACCGAACACTTTTCCTAAAACTTCACAGTGCTCCACAATAATGGGATCCATGGAATCATTCTCAGGCTGCAGGCGGAAATGCCCATCCTCCTTATAGAAGGTCTTTACGGTGGCAGAGTCATCAATGAGTGCAACTACCATATCGCCGTTTCTGGCATCGGACTGACGCTGTACAAGAACCGTGTCACCACTCATAATGCCGGCATTGATCATGCTCTCACCCTTTACACGCAGCATAAAGGATTCGGCGTTTGGCATATATTCCGCAGGAATAGGGAAGTAGTCAACAATATTTTGTTCAGCTAAAATCGGTTCTCCGGCTGCCACCTGGCCAACGATGGGGACATTTACCATCTCTCGTCTCGTAAGATTGAATTCATCATCTAAGATCTCAATAGCGCGGGGCTTGGTGGGATCCCGGCGGATATAGCCGTTCTTTTCCAGTGTCTCTAAATGAGAGTGAACAGAAGAGGTGGATTTGAGATTCACCGCCTCACAAATCTCACGTACTGCAGGCGGATAGCCGCGCTGCAGGATCTGCTGCTTGATATATTCTAAAATTTCACGCTGTTTATCACTGATTTTTCCATTTGCCATAATGCTCCTCCTAAAATCGGAAACCGGATCGATACGATCATCCATGTGTTTATTCAAGTCTATCATAAGGAAATCAAAAAATCAAACATATATTCCGAAAATTTGTTCGGATTTTATTGACAAACAAGCGTTCGGATGTTATATTTAGCACAGAACAACTGTTCGAGAACGGAGGAGATTTGAATGAGAGCATTACATATTTTTCCTGATACGATTTTTTCGATCCGCAGACTGATTTCTGCAATTGCCGCACTTTGTATGATTCTCCTGATTATTTCTTTCCTTAGTACCATCGCTACCGCCGGCCATGCCAATGCGGCTGCGCGGCAGACACAGACCACCTATGAGAGCATTTATATTACCGGTGGAGATACCTTATGGGAGCTTGCCAAGCAGTACGGTTCCACCACGGATACGAGACAGTTTGTGGATCAGCTCAAGGAGCTGAACGGTTTATCCTCCGACCGTATTCAGGCCGGTACCTATTTATTGATTCCAGTAGAGCATGAGTTGTGATTAGTATGATGAGAGTTACGCTTGCCAAGGATTATTCAGGCATTCGGATTATTGCATGATCATTATTCAGATAGAGCATCAGGATCTTATTCCTGGGGCTTTTCACGTAACTGCACAACGCGTCCTGCCATGCGCCGACGTTCGTCTGCCTGAGCGGCATAGTGCTTTCTCGTTGTATTGACATCCTTGTGGCCCAGGACATCAGCGACGAGATAAATATCACCTGTTTCCTGATAGAGGGTTGTACCGTAGGTACTGCGCAGCTTGTGAGGGGTGATATTTTTTACGGTGGTGACAAGTCTTGCATATTTTTTTACAAGATTTTCTACGGAACGAACCTGCATGCGTTTCTTTTGCATGGATAGGAAGAGGGCATTGCCGTGTCCTTCGACAGCCTCGATGGTTTCCCGCTCCTCCAAATAATCCAGCAGTGCATCCGCCACCTCATCTCCAAAATAGACCACAACCTCTGCGCCGCCTTTGCGGTGAATCTTGATGCCGTTGTTCTTGAAATCCAGATCATCGATATCCAGACCCACACATTCAGAAACACGGATACCGGTACCCAGAAGCAGCGTCAGAATTGCAAGATCCCGGATTTTTGTCTGTTCATGATATTTCTTCTGGCGCTCTGTCAGTTTTTCACCGGATTCCACCTGATCAAGCAGAAGAGCCACCTCATCGACATCCAGCCGTGTGATATTTTTTTCATGAAGCTTTGGAGCGTTCACCAGTGATGGCGGATTCTTTTCAATCATTTCTTTTTTGAAAAAATAATTGTACATACTGCGCAGGCTGGACAGCTTTCGGGCGATTCCACGCTCATCATTGGTATGTTCCACACCGTCCTTTTCGTAATATTTTAAGTAGGAGAGGTATTCCTCTATATCCAGAGCAGTTATTTCATCTAGAAGAGTCAGCGGAAATTCGTGGATATCCATTTTCCGATATACCGGGTTATTGCTGTGGATAAATTCAAAGAAAATACCAAGATCATAGGCATAGGCCAGCCGGGTGCGAGAGGAAGTAGAAGGCTCGATGCCGACAAAATACTCCTTGCAAAAACGTGGAAGCAGCTGAAGCTGCTCACGCAAACGGACTTCATTGGTGATATTTACTTTTTCATAATATGCTTTTTCTTTCATGGAAGCCAGATACTCCTTTGTGGGCTTGCATTCATCTACAATAATTCTTATACTAAGTGTAGCGCATTTTTTGAGAAAAGCAAAGTGAAAGGAATTTTAAAATCATGAAATTTGTCATTCAAAAGGTAAGTAGTGCTTCAGTCAGTGTCGACAAACAGGTCATAGGAAGCATCGAAAAGGGATTTTTAGTATTGATCGGTGTGGCAGAAACAGACACCACCCAGATCGCAGACAAGCTGATCAAAAAGCTGCTGGGACTTCGTATTTTTGAAGATGAAAACGGAAAAACGAATCTGTCGCTGAAAGATGTAGACGGGTCACTTTTGTTAGTCAGTCAGTTTACACTGTATGCAGAC
>CAVITM010000285.1:0-2738 GCA_963645455.1 Moraxellaceae bacterium
CAGATAAAATGTATCCTGCATATCCCGGGCGGGGTGATCCTGGGGTGTATTTAAAGCAGTAAAATTATAGTAATCTGTCTCGATCTCCGTTCCCTCATAGACCTCGAAGCCCATGGAAGTGAAAATATCCGTCAACTGATTACGCACCTGGGTAATGGGATGGAGATTTCCTTTTTTTGTCTTGACAGCAGGCATGGTCACATCAATCTTCTCAGACTCATAACGAAGACGCAGTGCCTCTGCCTCCAGTCGCTTGGTATATTCATCCAATACACTCTCAATGGCCTCCCGGGTCTCATTGACCCACTGGCCAACCTTCGGGCGATCCTCCGGCGGCACATCCTTCATGCCTTTCAGGACAGCTGTAAGCTCGCCCTTTTTGCCAAGAATCGCATTACGTACCTCGCCAAGACGCTCCAGCCCATCGGAGCTTTCAATCTCAGCGATTGCATGTTCTCTGATTTTTTTCAGTTTCTCTTTCATGTTTTTTCTCCTTCTTTTTTTGTACAAAAAAATCCCAAAGTCAAACAGACTCTGGGACGAAATAATTCCGCGGTACCACCCTCATTCCCGCCGGGATCAATCGCTTCATTACTGATCCAAACGGACTCTCATCTGCACCTAACGCGTGCTCACGTCACAGGCTACTGCATCGCATTCCGGTTCACCTGTGCTGCTCCGGCGTGAAATTTCGCTGGTAAATAAATTCCGAAAGAAGCTCTCAGCCATCAGCTTCTTCTCTCTGTCGGTTTGATCTACGGCTACTTTGCGCCATCCAAGCATTTATCTGATCAATTTCTCACACAAGCTTAGCACAGCGACAAAAAAACTGCAAGCCTAGTGATTGGTTTTTTTTATTTTTTGTCTTAAAAAATGGTTGATCCGCTGCCCATAAACACGGTTTACCTCGGCACAGATCAGCAAAATATACATACAGATGTAGAGCCAGAACATGATCAGCACGATGGTGGTCAGGCTTCCATAAGTCGAAAAGCCATGAAAATAATCCACATAAATGGAGACGCCAAAGGAAAACACATACCAGGCAAGGGCACAGAAAAAAGCCCCCGGCAGCTGTCCCCGATAGGTAATGTGTGCTCCGCCCTCACTGTTTCGATTGGGAAATGCCCAATAAAACAGTGCAAAAATAAAGGTCAGACCACCGATACCGATCAGCGTTCTCATTCGAAGAAATACATCTGCCAATACTGCAACGGCAGGCAGATGCTGCACCAGCATTCGCTTCAGCGTTCGTCCAAACACCAGCAGCACCAGCATCAGTATAATGGAAAAGATCATGATAAATGTATAAATCACTGCCCAGAACCGCAGACGAAGCCAGCTTCTCGTCTCTTTTAAGTTGTACATCCGGTTCAGTCCGTCCGTCAGATACTGAATCCCCTTTCCCGCAGACCAGATCGCCACAATTGCGGAGATAGAGATCAACCCTACCGATGTCTGATAAGTTTCTTCTATAATACTCACCAGAAATGCCGAAATATAATCCGGAAGGAACAGATCCACGCCCCTGGTGAGAAAATCAAGCGTCACCGGTGTGTATTTAAGCAATGCAACGAAAAATAAGAGAAACGGAATCAGGGAAAGCAACGTAAAATAGGCCGCCTGTGCTGCATAGGCTGTAACATTATCCTCTAAGCATTTCAGCCAGAAGTTCTTTGCCTCCATCACTATCTTCATAAAAAAACTCCCATAGAGTGAAAAAGAAGCTGCAGTCATATGCTACAGCCTCTTTTTTTAAGATCATTTGAAAAACCCAGAATGCCGTGTCTTGTATTTTGACTCCTAGCCAAGGCCAGGTGGGTAACCGCAGTCCTGTTCCTGCCTTCCTCTGATCCGCAGATAAGGCCTGACATTCGCAAGCTCATGTAGGAATCCCGTTTAAAGTAAATGTAGGTTCAAAATAACAAGATTTCTCGCACATCCCAGGCTATGATGCGGGATGATTATTTCTGAGGACCTGCAGAAACCAGTGCCTTTCCTGCGTCATTTCCCTCATACTTCGCAAAGTTCTTGATGAAACGATCTGCCAGATCATTTGCCTTGGTCTCCCACTCAGATGCATCTGCGTAGGTATCGCGAGGATCCAGAATGCCTGTGTCTACACCATTCAGCTCTGTAGGAATCTCAAAATTGAAGATCGGCAGCTGCTTGGTGGGAGCATTCTTGATATCTCCGTTTAAGATGGCATCGATGATACCACGGGTATCCTTGATAGAGATACGCTTGCCGGTTCCGTTCCAGCCTGTATTTACAAGGTATGCCTTTGCGCCGCTCTTCTCCATTCTCTTAACAAGCTCTGCAGCATACTTGGTGGGATGCAGCTCTAAGAAAGCCTGTCCAAAGCATGCAGAGAAGGTAGGGGTGGGCTCTGTAATACCACGCTCTGTACCTGCCAGCTTTGCAGTAAATCCTGAAAGGAAATAGTACTGTGTCTGCTCCGGAGTCAGGATAGATACCGGAGGAAGTACGCCGAATGCATCTGCAGATAAGAAGATTACGTTCTTTGCTGCGGGAGCAGAAGAAACCGGACGTACAATATTCTCAATATGGTTGATAGGATAAGAAACACGTGTATTCTCTGTCACGCTCTTATCGTCAAAATCGATCTTGCCGTCTGCATCTACTGTAACGTTCTCTAACAGAGCGTTGCGTCTGATTGCATTGTAGATATCAGGCTCAGAATCCTTGTCCAGGTTGATAACCTTTGCGTAGCAGCC
>CAVITM010000286.1:0-2732 GCA_963645455.1 Moraxellaceae bacterium
CTCATCTCCATTGCGCAAAGGCACAAAAACAGGAATGACCTTCGCTCGCGCTACTGCTTTCACGAACTACACGTGACATAATCGGCTACGAAACAAGCTCGGGAATTCGATAACCTAGTAGCTCCCATCGTAATCTACCTGGCTACGCGGCCGGCGGTATTCCCGTCAGCTGCGACTTTTGCCCGGCGAGCGCAAGCGTATTGATGACGTACCTCGTGTCATAACTGGAGACCGAGAGCTATGTGTGCGAGCGAAGCGAAGGACACCTACCGAACTGCCACTGGCAGTTCGCCACGGATGCATGGCAACATCGAGCCGAGGTTGAAGAGAAAGCGCGACGCCGTCCGGGCAATCGGAGCAGTCTGAGGGGTGCCGCCGAGCCTGCAGCCTTGAGTATCCGTGCGGGAGCTGCGTCCGGTTTCATCCTGAGGCTCATCGGAATGCTCTCGCGGGAGCCACGGACGGTGCCATAAATAAGCTTTTGCAGCCGGACGGAATACCGCCTCACTAGCAGCCCCGAATATTCCCACGGGAGCTGCGTACACAGCCGCCTCCACGCTTTGAAGATAGTATAGAAAACGTTTAAGTAAAAGTCAAGATATGCGTGCATTCCGAGAACGATATTTGTAAGTAATTATCAAAAATGCCCAACAGAAACTGTAAAGCTTTCACAAACATAGGTATTTTAACTAAAAACTTCAGAAATAAGCTTGAAAATTCAGTTAAAACGTTGTACGATAGCTTCACGAAAACGATTAAGCAAAAGCAAACGATTTCAAAACATGAAACAAGCCAGAACACAGGGACGAGCAACGAGGGAGGTTAACGGTTATGGTAAGTATGAAGGATATCTCAGCAGCCTGCGGAGTATCGGTAGCGACCGTTAGCAAAGCGCTGAATGACCATAAGGATATCAGCGAGAAGACCAAGGAGCTTGTCAGATCCACTGCCAAGGAGATGGGATATTTTCCGAATTCCGCGGCACAGGCACTCAAGACAAATCGTACCTATAATATAGGGGTGCTCTTCGCTGACGAAGCCAGAAGTGGTTTGACACACGATTATTTTTCCTTCGTGCTTGACAGCTTCAAGCGGGCGGTAGAGAAGAGAGGCTACGATCTCACCTTTATCAACTGCTCCAGAGAAGGAAAAAACCAGATGTCCTATTTAGAACACGCCAGGCATAGATGTTTTGACGGAGTCATGATCGCATGCATCGATTTTTCGGATCCTGAGGTACTTGAACTGGTGCAGAGCGATATTCCCATCGTCACCATTGACCATTTGTTTAACAACCGGATCGCCATCGTTTCCGATAACGTGAATGGAATGAAGCAGCTGGTGACCCATATTTATAAGAAGGGACATCGCAAGATCGCCTACATCCACGGCGCTGACTCCTCGGTTACACAAAGCAGACTTTCATCCTTTTACCGGACGACCAAGGAGCTGGGCATAGAGGTCCCGGATGCATACGTCAGGGAGGCAGCCTATCGAGATACAGGCGCGGCCTATGAGCGAACAGAGGAATTTTTAGAGTTGCCGGATCCACCGACCTGTATCATTTATCCTGACGATTTTGCCAGCTTTGGCGGCATCAATGCAATCAAAGCCAGAGGGCTTCGGATCCCGGAGGACATTTCGGTAGCAGGATATGACGGCATACGGCTGGCCAGACATATTGAGCCGCAGCTCACCACGCTCAAGCAGGACACCGAGAGCATCGGCCGGGAGGCAGCAGAGAATCTGATCAGTCTGATTGAAGAGCCAAAGTCCACTCTCATCCAGGTTATCTACGTGGGCGGCAGCGTCTACGAGGGACGCTCGGTAGCAGATATTAATATTTGACCGTCAGATCAAATATCAATATAGAAACTTTTCAAAGTTCAATCTTTAAAGGGAGGAAAAAGATATGAAAAAGAAAGTTATCAGTGCACTACTTGCAACTGCAATGGTTGCGACCATGCTCGTGGGCTGCGGAAGCAGTGATACGACAGATGATTCTGCAACAGACGCTACAGAGTCCGAAGACTCTGCTGAGGCAGATGATTCCGCAGCAGGGGATTCTGCAGAAGCAGACACTACAGCAGACGAGGGGAAGATCCTGAATATCCAGTGCTGGAATGAGGAGTTCAAGAGCCGTCTGATCGCTCACTATCCCGGATATGAGGAAGTAGACGGAACCACAGGCAAGATCGGCGATGTCACTGTAAAGTGGACCATCACTCCTTCAGATGACAATGCTTATCAGAATAACTTAGACGAGATGCTGTTAAAGCAGGCCGATGCAGCAGACGACGACAAGGTAGATCTGTTCCTGATCGAGGCTGACTATGCATTAAAGTATGTCAACAGCGAGTACACCATGGATGTAGCTGATCTTGGTATCACAGACGAAGAACTGGCAGATCAGTATCAGTATACCAAGGATGTTTGTACGGATGAGAACGGTGCGTTAAAGGGCGTGTCATGGCAGGGATGCCCGGGCGTTCTTATTTACAACCGTGACGCAGCAAAGGAAGTATTAGGAAGCGATGATCCTGAAGATGTACAGGAAGCAGTCAGTGACTGGGATACCTTCCTTGCTACTGCAGAGAAGATGAAGGCAGCAGGTTACAAGATGACCTCTACCGTAAACGATACCTACCGTGTATTCTCTAACAATGTAACATCTAAGTGGGTTGAGGACGGCAAGATCAACATCGATGAGAATATTGTAAATTGGGCAAATA
>CAVITM010000287.1:0-2714 GCA_963645455.1 Moraxellaceae bacterium
GCATGGAGCAGTTCTCCTTGTCTTCTAAATGGGTGTTGCAGCACCAGGCAGCATATTTGTAGCCCTTGCAGGTGTGGATTCTACGTTTAAAGGTATTGCCACATTCTCCGCAGATGATCCTTCCGGAGAAGGGATAGCGGCTAAGGTACTTTCTGGCACCTTTCTGAATTCCCTTTTCTGCAGCATGCTGTGCGATGATAGCAGCAGCTGCTTCAAAATCCTCATGGCTAATGATGGCTTCATGATGTTCGGTTTCTAGGTATTGGTTCCGCTGGCCTCTGTTCTTATGGCGATTGTAGCTGCTGTCTGTAAATGTCTTTTGGTAAATCACGTCGCCGGTATATTTCTCATTTTCCAAAATGCCGCGAATGGTAGAAGCAGTCCAGCGGCCATCACGCTTGGTGGGGATCCGCTCACGGTTAAGGCTGTTGGCAATAGCCTGGGAGCCTCGGCCAGAGAGGGTTTCCGCAAAGATTCGTTTTACAATCTCAGCCTGATCTGGATTGATGACCATGTTTTCTCCATCCCAATCGTAGCCATAAGGCGGGTAGGAGAGTTTGAAAGTTCCGTTCTGGAAACGCTTCTGGATGGCCCACTTGCTATTTTGCGAAATGGACTGGGACTCCCCTTCTGCCATAGAGCTTAGGATGGAAAGAAAAAGCTCACTCTCCATCGATGCAGTGTCCAGATTTTCCTTTTCAAAATAAATGGCAATGCCAAGATTCAAAAGGCTGCGGACCAGATCCAGGCAGTCGGTGGTATTTCGGGAAAATCGGCTGATAGACTTGGTGACGATGTAGTCGATTTTCTTCATTTCACAGTCTGCCATCAGTCGTCTTAGCTCCGGGCGTTTTTCTGCCTTGGTGCCGGTGATGCCTTCGTCATAATAAAGTCCTGCAAACTCCCAATCATCACGGGAGCGAATATAGCTTTCATAGTGTGATTTCTGTGCTTCCAGGCTTTCCAGCTGTGCATCAGAGTCGGTAGAAACACGGGCATAGGCGGCAACACGCAGCTTGCGATTTTCGCTGGGAGACCGTTTAGCAGTCTCTATTTTTGTTACCTTTTTGATGGTACTCACCTCCTTTGTCAGTGTATATACATCACTCTAAAAGGCACATATATCAAGTAATATCCGGCATAATCTCCACCAGATAGGGTGAGAATGTGTCACGGTTTTGCTGCGTTATTTTGTTGAATTCCACCAAGGAAATAAGTCCAGAGGAGAGCAAAGCCTCCAAGGCTTTCTGTGCCTGATAATACTGGATATCTTTGAGCATATCTTCCTCAGTGATGGCTTTTGGTTTTACGATCTTATTCTTATACCGCAAAGATTCCGGCGGGTTATATTTCATTTCTTCTAATGGATTTGTCATGGGATCCACCTCCTATACTTTCCACTGGAGGTGAATGCCTGATTTGTACGAAAAAATTTAAAAATCTTACTGACAGAAATTTCGCCTCCACTTTTCAATGGAGATGGGAGAGGAGATTTGACGAGAAAAAAGAAAAAAGCCTACCAAGGAAATGAATCCTCAGTAGGCTGTAAATAGAGTGGGAGAGTGGCTGCTAGGCAGGTTACACTCTTGCGATATACTTTGAATGCACGAATCCGTAGATTCTTCCATCGATGCGAATGTAATACCAAGTACTGCCGTCAGAGGCTTTCACGCTGTCGCATACATCCACAAGGTTACCCTTGCCAAGCTGTGGCCAGGACTTGATGTTGGCATACTCCGTACCGGCCCAGGAGCGGACATTCAGACGAGTGGCAGTAACTTTACCAACCCACTGAGGAGTACGATTCAGAGAGCCAGATGAACTGGAAGTGTTGGTAGAACTGCTACCGGAACTGGATGTGATGCCAGATGCGGAGTCACTATACTTCGGAACACCATAGCCACGAATGTAACGTCCATTCACCTGGATGGTTCTGCGGCCGACTGCATTATTCTTGTTACCCTCAATGACGGTAATGGTAGAGCCGGATACCTTTTCTACGATGCCGACATGATCCGGATTACCCTTGTTGTCCCCTGAACCGGTATCATCCCAATCATAAAAGATGATATCTCCGGTATTGGGAGTTCTGGAGTCAGACTCGTTCCACTCTCCAAGATCCTGGAAAAGCTTCACCATGTTAGAGCATCCGCACTCCGTAGGGATAATGTCTGTCATGCCTGTCTTGATAGCACATGCCGATACAAAGGTAGCACACCAGGCATCGGTATATTTTACAGAATATCCTCTTGCCAAAGGCTTATGGGCATTATAGACATCAATGATCTTCTTATGACTTCCATCGGACTCTTTGCATCCGATCCAAGATTGTGCCTGTACGATCAGGCTTGCTGCTGTTTTACTCATGTTGTTTTCCTCCTTAGTTGTGTCATATTTGGTAAGGCTATACTGGGTGACCAGAGCCATCGTGTTCTTCACATAGCTAGAGCTGGTAGCATACCCATCCGCCTTGATGGTTTCCAGATACGTTTGCGGATCAGTGATACCTCGTAAGTTTTGATACCTGGCAAGCTGGATAAATTCAAAGTATCCCTTCACGCCTTCCTCCATTGAGGAATAGGTGCGGAAGTTATCCTTGATGGTAGTGAGTGTGCCAGCTGTGTATTCTTCCTTGGTGGTCATATTGACAGAGCCGCCAGTCCACTTGCTGCCGCATTTCAAACCAAAATAGTTATGGTATTTACTGGCCAGGG
>CAVITM010000288.1:0-2713 GCA_963645455.1 Moraxellaceae bacterium
CCACATGATTGAACACACCATCCAGCACCACTCGGATGCCATTCTCATGCAGTTTCTGGCAAACCTCCTTAAAATCCTCATTGGTTCCGATGCGGACATCAATCTTCTTATAATCTCTGGTATTATATCCGTGGGTATCCGATTCAAATACGGGTGAAAAATAAATGGCGTTGATTCCCAATTTTTTCATATGGGGAATCCACTCCTCCACCTTCTTGATCTTATGGGTCTGCACCCCATCATTCTCAAAAGGCGCTCCGCAAAAACCTAACGGATAGATCTGATAAAATACACTTTCAAATGGCCAAAATCCATTGCTCATACTCTTTTTTCCCTTCTGCTGCACAGTCATTGTTTTCTGCCGTCAATTATACCCCCTTTTTGCGGGATTCGATAGACTTTTGATTTATTTTCCTGCTGCTTTGGCATATATAATTGGAAAAAGTCCACCGCCGTGGTAGAATGAAATTGTTCATCACACAGAAAGGAAGATCGATCTATGGGACAAAGAACATTAAGGGATGTGCTGAAAGAAAGCAAAGAAGGCAGAAAAATTCTCAAGAAATATGACAAAAATCTGGACGACTATGAGCAAAGCGAACTCGATCAAACCGTAAACGATAATGATAAGAACCGGGAAATTGCGGCAAAGATCTCTAAGCTTATGCTAAAGGATCCGAGAGTGAACAACGAATTGAAGAACCAGCTTACAGCTGCTCACGCTTTGAAAAAAGGCAAATTAAGTTCTCTTCGCATGAATGCCAGTCAAAAGACCAAGTGGCACCAATTGGGGGCAAAGAAGGAAAAAAGAGCTGCGCAAAATGAACTTGATAAGATAAGAAAAGCACGGGAAAAGAATTTCCATTCAGGATATAAAAGAATCAGCAAAACCTCGTATTCAGAAGGGAAGGAAGGTTCCAACGGAAGGCTTGCCAACAAGGTTTCTGACTTGCTGTTTGGCGCCAGGAACCGTAGAACTGCAGTGGAAGAAGCCCCGGAAGGTGCGAAAGAAATTGACTACAAATATAATCTAAAAGATGGCAACAAGGGTCACTTGCATGGATATATATTAGAGCCGGATAAGGACAAGCTTACGAATGATAGTAAAGTAGTACTTGTCTTTGGCGGCGGCGGTTCACCTGCTGCGCGTTATGTGAAAGGCTTTAAGGATGTTTACTTAAATGCCGGCTGTAGAATAGTTGTTATGGATTATAGAGGTTTTGGCGAAAGCGTAACTGAGAATCCAGATGGCGAGGAAATTGATTTTCAGCTGGGAGAACGCAGCCTGTATACGGATGGAGAAGCCATGCTGTCCTATGTTCAGAATGAGCTTCACTGTCCTACCAGTCAGATTATTCTGCATGGCTATTCTTTAGGAGGTGCAGTAGCCAGCAAGGTAGCAGCCAATCTGTCTGAGCGAAATGCCGTTAAAAGAAAAGATGCCAAGATCATGAAGGAAAAGCACCGACTTGGAGGTTTGGTACTGCAAAGTCCGATTGGAACGAATTATAAAATGAGTTCCAGCTATGACGAAGACATGAGCAAAGTAAAACGTACAGCCTATGGGTTCCTTAGCTGGATGTTCGCCGGTGGTTTTAATACGATCTCTCATATGAAAAGACTGCATAAGTATGATCCAAAGCTTCCGGTACATTTAGTCAGCGGAAGTCATCATCTGGATGAGCTGAATCTTGAACGTTCCGGTATATTGGCCAATAATCCCTATCCTACAGCAACAACATTTACAACGGACAACGGACATAAAGGCGTAAATATTGTGAAAGAGGATCAGGGATTGCAGAATCTTATCCACAAGGACAGAACCGGCAAGAAAAAGAAGGAACTCAACACGTTATAAATGAACAGCAATCATGAGAACATGGACAGTGTGGGAAGCGTGACATATGGCGATCAGTGTTTTATCAGTAGATGATCTTACAAAATTTAATGAATTATATCCGGACGCAATACTGGACGAATTGCCGGAAAATGAATTGCTTATCGGATATATAGAAGAAGATCCACTCAGCGCGGCCGGAATACTTATGGCACACGCTGAGAGATCTGTCATGTTCCTGGACTGGATATTTGTTGATGAAAGTTCAAGACGAAAAGGTTATGGGAAAGCCATGCTGGAGTTGTTAGTGGACAGCTGTGAAGCCTCTGGCGAAATAGACGCTATCTTTCTGACCTTTTATGACGAGGATCTCTATATCTATGAGTTACTGTCTGATTGTGGCTTTATAGCAGGGCACATGCCGGGATGCAAAAGCTTTGTGACGAGACTTTCAAGAATAACACTGCCAAAGAAAATGCCGGACAAGCAGCTTGACTTCATGTATCTGAACCGGGTTCCTGCCAAGGAATTGAAGCGATTTAACCAATATTTGTCACAGAATGAGGTGAGCAATATAGGCATCGAACTTCCATTAAAGCCGGAAGATTATCGGGCGGAAAGTCTGGTTCATGTGAATCAGCACCAGATAGACAGTCTGGTGCTGGTAAGGGATGAGGAAGATGGGATCTCCATTCCCTGGTTCTTTAATCAATCACAGAATCCCCTTGTGCTGCTTGGGCTTATGAACCATGTTCTTCATGAGCTTAACGCGAAATTTCAACAAGAGACCAAAGTGTTCGTTACAAGTCTTAAACCCACTGTGGAAAATGTAATTTGCAAGTATTTCAATCCGGAAGAATATGTAGAAATATATAC
>CAVITM010000289.1:0-2712 GCA_963645455.1 Moraxellaceae bacterium
GAATATGGATATTACCCACAGATATGTCTATGCGGACGCCCGGAAGCTGCAGGAAATCTTCTCAAATCTTTTATCAAATGCTGTGAAATACACGCCGGATGGTGGTGAGATCTCTGTAGGACTGCGGGAAGAAGCCTGTGAAAGTTCAGGATATGCGGCCTATATCTTCGAAGTTTCGGATACGGGAATTGGCATGACGGAGGAATTCAGGCAGCAGATTTTTGAATCATTTACCAGAGAACGGAATTCCACAGAAAGTAAAATCGAGGGAAGCGGCCTTGGTATGCCCATCGTGAAGAAACTGGTGGATCTGATGGATGGACATGTGGAGGTAAAGAGCGCTCTTGGAAAGGGAAGTACTTTTGCAGTGACGCTGCAGTTTCGTCTTGCTGAGAATGGCGAAAAAATGCTGCAGGAAAAGGCAGATCAAGAAGATGCCCGGCCGGATCTCTCAGACTTAAGAATTCTTCTGGCAGAGGATAATGAACTGAACGCAGAGATTGCCATGGCGATTTTGGAAGATGCCGGAGCAAAAGTCGACCGTGCAGAGGACGGCCTTGCCTGCGTGAATATGCTGATGGCTGCACCGCCCCGGATCTATGATCTGATTCTCATGGATATCCAGATGCCAAATCTGGATGGCCACGATACTACTCGCCGCATCCGAAAACTGGATGACCCCCAGAAGGCGAATATTCCCATCATTGCAATGACCGCAAATGCCTTTGAGGAGGACAAGAAAGCGGCCTTGGAGGCCGGCATGAATGGCCATATCGCAAAGCCCATCGGCATTGATGCCATCGCGAAAGTGGTGAATGAGGTGTTGGGCCGATGAGAGAGACACCTCACGACATCACTGATTCATCCTTGAAGCTTGGTATATAGGCACTCATATCATATCCCTTGGCGAATGCGATAAAGCGGGAGGTTCGAAGAGGCGTAAACACATCTTTTTTCCAGATGATGCCAAACTGGGAGGTGATGGGGTTCTCCAAGGGCAGCTGGACAAAGTCCCGGGGATTGACAGCGATGGAAGAGTAGAGGAAGGCTCCGCAGTCACCGCCCCGGATAAAATTAAGTATGGTATATAGCTGGCTTGAGTACATACGAATGTCCGGATGCACTCCCATGGAGTGAAAACGGGAAGTAATGGTATCGTTGTGGACAGAGTCTGTGTTGAGCATGATCATGTGCTCGTCTTTTAGCATATCAAAGGTAACACTTTTTTCATTTGCATAACGGTGTGTCTTGCTGACACAGTAGATAGTCTGGTCTTCCATGAGGATCAGACTATTGTATTTTTCCAGGTTGTAGTAGCCCATGTTAACCAGGGCGATATCCAGACCATCTGAATCGATCAGAGCCCGGGCCCGCACGGATCCGTATTCAAAAAGACGGACAGGAATGTCATAGGATTCATTGAAGGCGTCAATCATGCGGGGGAAAAACACGGTACTCATAAGCGGCGGAAAGCCCAGCCGCAGTGGCGGATTGGAGCTGCTCATTTCCGAGAATTCCGTATACATATCCTGACTTTGGCGAAGCAGGGCATCTGCCTGTTTGTAGAAAGCTTCCCCTTCACTTGTGAGGGATATGGTGTTTTTACCATGAATAAAGAGCTTGAGATGGAATTCTTCTTCAAGCCTTCTCAGGGCTACCGAGATGGTGGGCTGGGATACAAAAAGCTCGTCCGCCGCCTTGGTGATGCTGTGGCAGCGGCAGACAGCACAGAAATATTCAAGCTGGGTCAATGTCATGGGGCGCTCCTGTTTTTGGGAATAAGTGGTAGAAATAACTGTTAGATTCAGTATAGTTTTTAACTATGCCAGTGTCAATAGAAATTAATTGTACAAATACTGAAATACTGGGTATACTATGGTTATCAACCAGGGAAAACATCACCCGGCCGGTAAGTTCCCACAAAAAAGAAAGGAACGTGAAAAATGAGTCCAGCAACGATTACACTTTTATTTTTGGTTTTTGCCATAGTGATGTTTGTTAGCGAGAAGCTGCCATTAGGTCTGACATCTATGATCGTCTGCGTAGGTCTTGTGCTTACAGGGGTTTTAGAGTGGAAGGATGCATTTAGCGGTTTCATCGACAGCAATGTCATTTTATTTGTAGCAATGTTTATTGTAGGCGGTGCTTTGTTTGAGACAGGCATGGCAAACAAAATCGGAAGCCTGGTCACCAAATTCGCCGGCTCTGAGAGAAAACTGATCGTAGCCATTATGGTGATCGTTGGCATGATGAGCGGTTTCCTGTCAAATACAGGTACAGCAGCCATTCTTATTCCGGTAGTAATTGGTATTGCAGCAAGGTCAGGCTATAAGAGATCAAAGCTTCTCATGCCGCTGGTATTTGCAGCAGCTATGGGTGGTAACCTTTCATTGATTGGCGCACCTGGAAATATGATCGCCCAGTCTACGCTTTCTGAGACAACTGGTGAAACCTTCGGCTTTTTCGAGTATGCAATTGTAGGACTGCCGATTTTGATTGCAGGAATTATCTTCTATGCCACGGTAGGCTTTAAGCTTCTGCCAAACCACGATGTGACAGATGATGACGACTCAGCCTATGCAGCAGATGATTTTTCAAATGTACCAAAGTGGAAGCAGGTGCTGTCACTGGTTATTTTGATCGCCACTTTACTGGGAATGATTTTTGAGAGTCAGATAGGGATCAAGCTTCATATCACAGGCTGTATCGGAG
>CAVITM010000290.1:0-2704 GCA_963645455.1 Moraxellaceae bacterium
CATTGTGGTGGCGGCTTTTGGACAGATTTTACCAAAAGAGCTTTTGGAAATGCCCCGCTACGGCTGCATTAATGTGCATGCCTCACTGCTTCCGAAATACCGGGGCGCCGCACCGATCCAGTGGGCGATTTTAAACGGAGACGCAGTCGCCGGTGTCACCATTATGCGCATGGATGTGGGACTGGATACAGGAGATATGATCGCGCAGCGGGAGATCGAGATTACGCCCCAGGAGACCGGCGGCAGCCTGTTTGACCGTCTGGCGGATCTTGGCGCAAAGCTTTGCGTAGATACGATTCCTTCCATCGTGGATGGAAGGGCTGTCTATACGCCCCAGGATGAGTCGGCAGCCACCAAGGTGGGACTGATCAAAAAAGAGGACGGGCAGATCGATTTTTCAAAGGACGCCTGTGCCATAGAACGGCAGATTCGCGGCTTAAATCCCTGGCCCAGTGCTTATACTTCCCTTGGGGGAAAGACACTGAAGCTCTGGGAGTCTTATGTAGCGGAAGCTTCCTCTGACGCAGCCCCCGGCACCATTGTGTCTGTGGAAAAGGATCGCTTTGGGGTGCAGACCGGAGATGGTGTCCTTGTCTGTACCCAGGTACAGCTGGAGGGCAAAAAACGGATGCCGGCAGCAGATTTTTTGCGCGGAAACGCATTGAATGTGGGAGACAGACTTGGAATCTAAGGAGGACAAAGGATGTACGGATATGGTTATTACTGGGACCCGACCTATATACTTGTTTTGATCGGTGCGGTCATCTGCATGATCGCTTCCGCCAGGGTACGGGTGACCTTCGGAAAATATGAGCGCTATCGGAGCATGAGTGGTATGACCGGCGCACAGGCAGCAGAGCAGATCCTGCGTGCAGCGGGCATCCGGGATGTACGGATTACCCATGTGTCCGGCCGTCTGACAGATCATTATGATCCGAGAAATAAGACCTTGAATCTTTCGGACTGTGTCTACGGTTCCACTTCGGTGGCAGCCATCGGCGTAGCAGCCCATGAGTGCGGACATGCCATCCAGCACGATGTGAATTATATTCCGCTGAATCTGCGCAGCGCCATCGTCCCGGTAGCCAATATCGGCTCCACCCTGGCCTGGCCGCTGATTTTGATCGGACTGTTTATCTCCAGCGGCATGGGAAGTTTTTTGATCGAGCTGGGCATTCTGGCTTTTTCCTTCGCCGTGCTGTTTCAGCTGGTGACCCTTCCGGTAGAATTTAATGCGTCACGACGGGCACTTCGGATGCTTTCGGATATGAATCTTTTAACAGAGGGTGAGCTTCCCATGACCAGGCGTGTGCTGCGGGCGGCGGCTCTTACCTATGTGGCCAGTGCGGCAGCGGCCATCCTGCAGCTGCTGCGTCTGATCCTGATCTTTGGAGGACGCAATGACGACTGAGAGTAAAAAAGTCAATGAGCGGGAGCTGGCAGTGGATATTCTGCTGATGGTGACCCGGGATGGCGTGCACAGCCATCTTGCCTTAGGCCAGGTGCTGGATAAATACCGGTATCTGGAAAAAAAGAGCCGCGCCTTTATTACCAGATTGGTGCAGGGGACCCTGGAGCGGATGCTGGAGCTGGACTGGGTGCTGGATCAGTATTCCAAAACACCGGTAAAAAAGATGAAGCCCCTGATCCGCTGCATCATGCGAAGCAGTGTCTATCAGCTGCTTTATATGGACAGCGTTCCGGCATCTGCCGCCTGCAATGAGGCAGTGAAGCTGGCTGCGAAACGGGGCTTTTCCGGCCTGAAGGGCTTTGTCAACGGCGTACTGCGGTCCATCAGCCGCGGAAAAGAGGACGGGCTCATCCGGTATCCGGAGGAGGCAACTGATCCCTGGCTTTATCTTTCCATTCGTTATTCCATGCCCCGCTGGATCTTGGAGCTGTGGCATGAGACTTATGATTACGAGACCATCCGGCGCATGTGTGAGGACATGTTTGCCCATCGGCCTACGGCGATCCGGATCGCCCCCGGGGTTTCCGCGGAAGCACTGACGCAGGAGCTGACTGCAGCCGGAATCCTCGTGGAGCAGACAGAACTGGACGATGCGCTTTTGATCAGCGGCTATGATTATCTGGGAAATTTGCCGGCCTTTGTGCGGGGAGATTTTTATGTGCAGGATCTTAGCTGCATGCAGGCCATGCTTGCACCCCGGATACAAAAGGACTGGAACATTATCGATGTCTGCGGGGCACCGGGCGGCAAGGCAATTCATGCAGCCCAGCTCATGGATGGCAGTGGCCATGTGGAGGCCCGGGATATCAGCGAGTACAAGGCGGATCTGATCCGTGAGAATCTGGTCCGCACCCATACGGACAATGTGACAGTCAAGGTATGGGATGCCACCCGGGAGGATCCGGATGCGTTCGAAAGCGCGGATCTTGTCATTGCAGATCTGCCCTGCTCCGGGCTTGGCGTGCTGCATGGCAAGCCGGAGATTAAATACCGGATGAGCAGACAGCAGTTAGAGGAGCTGGCGGCGCTGCAGCGGCAGATTTTATCTGTGGTTCAGGCTTATGTAAAGCCCGGCGGCAGGCTGATCTACAGCACCTGTACCGTAAGTCCCATGGAAAATGAGGGAAATGTGTCATGGTTTGAAAACCGGTATCCAGCCTTTAAAAAATGCGGCGAATGCCAGCTGCTGCCGGATAGACACCGGGATGGATTTTTTTATGCACTGTTTACCCG
>CAVITM010000291.1:0-2703 GCA_963645455.1 Moraxellaceae bacterium
GGAATGCTCTGATGCGCAACGAAGCAAAAACAGGTGTGACTCGCGGGAGCTACGTATACAGCCACAATTATCTATCATCAATCCAGCAGTTGCGTTTGCAGAGGTTCAAATAAAAAACTCCCGAGCATCATTGCCCAGGAGCTTTTTATATGGAATATTTAACCCATCACGACTTCTACGTGATAGTGCGCCTTCCCTTTTTCGTAGGGAATGACGTGTCCATCGATAGGCTGCCCATCAACCGTGATGCTGGCGATGCCTTTTTCTATCTTGTTCGGGTTGGTCACATGAATCTCATAGATGCCCTCGCGGAAGGCTCTCGTCAATGTGAAATCACCGAAATCCCTGGGTACACAGGGATCGATGGAGAGACCCTGATGGGTCGGATACAGACCCAGGATATACTGCGAGATATTGACAAAAGTCCATGCGGCGGTTCCCGTCAGCCAGCTGTTTTTCGCCTCGCCGTGGAAGACGGCATCTGCGCCAGCCACCATCTGGGCATAGACATAGGGCTCGGTGCGATGGATCTCGGAGATCTCCTCTACGTATGCGGGGCAGGTCTTTTTATAAATCTCAAAAGCACGCTC
Organism: Moraxellaceae bacterium; assembly: GCA_963645455.1. GTDB lineage: Bacteria > Bacillota > Clostridia > Lachnospirales > Lachnospiraceae > W0P33-017. The sequence continues at coordinate 591 of CAVITM010000291.1, forward strand.
GCCTCGTCCGATCACGGTTTCTGCACAGGATACCCAGGGGTTGTTGTGGCAGAAAATGCCGGCATTTTCCTTGTATCCGGGCGGATAAGAGGATACCTCTCCCAGTTCCAGATGATATTTTGTATAAGCAGGCTGCAGGATCATGACACCATACTTTGTGTCCAGCTTTTCTTTCACGGAGTTGAGTGCCTTCTCAGCCAGACCCTCCTTGACACCGACGCCCGCCAGTACGCAAAAGCCCTGGGGCTCGATGTAGATCTGGCCTTCCTCGCATTCCTTGGAGCCCACCTTTTTGCTGAATGCATCATAGGCCCGGACAAACCATTCGCCGTCCCAGCCATCCTTTAGAATGGCGTCGTACATTTTTTCCACTTCTGCACGTGCCCGCACGGCTTCGGCACTGTCTCCCAGCAGCTGGCACAGCTGCGCATATTCTTCCCCATATTTTACAAACATGCCGGCGATAAATACGGATTCTGCCACGGGACCTTCGCTGGGACCAAAGGTCTGGAAGGATTCGCCGGGATGCTTGGAAAAGCAGTTTAAGTTCAGACAGTCATTCCAGTCGGCACGGCCGATCAGCGGAAGATCATGAGGGCCTTTGTGATTTACGATATAATCAAAAGAACGCTTCAGATGCTCCATCAGTGGCTGAGCCACAGACATATCATTATCAAAAGGTACCTGCTCATTTAAAATCGACGTATCGCCAGTCTCTCTTACATAGGCGCTGGTTCCGGCAATGAGCCATAGGGGATCATCGTTAAAGCCGCTTCCAATGTCGGAATTGCCTTTTTTGGTCAGAGGCTGGTACTGGTGATAAGCACTGCCGTCCTGAAATTGGGTAGATGCAATATCAATGATACGCTCCCTCGCCCGGTCGGGAATCAGATGCACAAAGCCCAGCAGATCCTGGCAGGAATCACGGAAGCCCATGCCCCGGCCGATGCCTGATTCATAGTAGGAGGCAGAGCGGGACATATTAAAGGTCACCATGCACTGGTACTGATTCCAGATGTTGACCATGCGGTTGACCTTGTCATTTTCGGATTCTACATGATACTTGGACAGCAGTCCGTCCCAATAGCTGCACAGCTTTGCAAAAGCGTTTTCTACATCTGCGTCGGTCTGATATTTTGCCAGCATTGCATTGGCGGGGGTCTTGTTGATCACGCCGGGAGCTTCCCATTTTTCGTCTTCAGGATTCTCTACATAGCCCAGGATGAATACAAAGGATTGGGTCTCGCCGGGTGCAAGGGTGACGTGGATCTGATGGGAGGCGATGGGTGACCATCCGCTGGCGATAGAGTTTCTGGCAGCATCCTCAGCTATAGCAATGGGATCGTCAGCTCCGCGGTAAGCGCCTAAAAATGCGTCGCGGCTTGTATCAAAGCCATCAATGTCACAATTGACGGAATACAGTGCGTAGTGATTGCGGCGTTCTCTGTACTCGGTCTTGTGATAGATGGTAGAGCCAACGACCTCGACTTCGCCGATACTTAAGTTTCTTTGGAAGTTTTTCATGTCATCGTCGGCGTTCCACAGACACCACTCTACATAAGAAAAGATGCTTAAATGTTTTGCCTCACTGCTGTTATTGGTCAGCTTCAGCTGGCTGAGCTCGCAGTTATCGTTCATGGGAACGAAGGTCAGCACGGATGCTTTTACCTGATTTTTTTCGCCGGTGAAGCGGCTGTAGCCAATGCCGTGGCGGCATTCGTAGGCGTCCAGGTCGGTCTGGGTCGGCTTCCAGCCGGGATTCCAGACGGTGTCGCCATCCTTGATATAAAAATATTTTCCGTTGATATCCCCCGGGACATTATTGTAACGATAGCGGGTGAGGCGCAGCAGCTTGGCGTCCTTATAAAAGGTATAGCCGCCGCAGGTGTTGGAGATCAACGAGAAAAACTCGCCGCAGCCCAGATAGTTGATCCAGGGAAGCGGAGTCTTTGGGGTGGTAATCACGTATTCCTTATGCGCATCATCAAAATATCCGAATTTCATGGCACGTCTCCTTTTCTTTTTTGTTGAGCATCGGTAGGTGGTAGATATGGATGTGTCCGTAGCTCCCGCGAGTCACACCTGTTTTTGCTTCGTTGCGCATCAGAGCATT
>CAVITM010000292.1:0-2650 GCA_963645455.1 Moraxellaceae bacterium
CCACACGCTCTGCCTCTACATCGAAGATCTTCTTATCGCGTACATAGCCCCATGCAAGCTGCATTGCCTCACGAACTGCCTCCGGGCCTGTTCTCTGGCCGGAAGGTCCAATACATCCTCCCTGATCCCACTCCGTACCGATAAATCCGTATTTGTGGCGGATCACTTTTTCATCTGCTTCCACGTTGAAGTTTACATCATAGTTCTTGTTCATGGTTTTTTCCTCCATTCATTTAATATGTTTTATATGTTTTATTTCATATGATGAGTGATTCATCATACTAAAACCTGAAAAATAGATTTTTTTATCTTGCAGGATGCTGACAACTCACTTCCTATTTGTACCTGCCCTGCAAGATTCATCAACTGATATGCATCTAATACGTCAATGCCGTATTCCTTTGAGACAAGTCTGGACAATTCGGTATATCCCGCCTGCACCGCTGCCGTCAGATTTTTACAATCCAAGGGAATAGCAACCGCCAGATATTCCTCGTCTTCAATAATGGGCCAATTAAGCACTCTTCCAGCCTCTGCCGGGATTCTTCGAACCCTGACCCTCACTCTTCCCTGACATTCCAGGGCACATCCGGTAATTTCACCGTCTCCCTGACACGCGTGAATATCCCCAATTGATAATAATCCTCCAGGAACATTTGCCCTGAAATATACAGTACTTCCAACCTTCACATTGGGAAGATCCATATTTCCGCCATACTCACGTCCCATTTTACCTGACAGCAATCGTTCTCCCACCGGAGCAACGCCAATCGTGCCGATCATCACGCGTTTCGGAATTTTTAATACTTCTTCTCTGTTATGAAGCTTGAAGTATACAAAAGAATCATCAACCTTACATATTTTTGTTCTTGACTCTAATGGTTCCTGCAGACCGAACAAATCCGTTTGCAGCATTCCAAGCCCTGAGAATAATGCAGAATATCCTTGGCCTAACCAATAGGCCGGCTGAATATCCAAAATCTCTACTGCGATGTTATCTCCCGGCTCCACTCCATTAATATAAACCGGACCTGTGATGGGATTACATCCACCGCCACTTTCTTTTAACAGCGTTGCGAAGTCATCATAAATATCTGTTTCTTTTCTGATGCACCCCACATTGGCATCTTCTGTGTCAAATATAATCTCTTCCCCCGGATCAATTTTCTCTACCGGCAGGCAGTCCGGGTCAAACACGAAGCTGCTTTCTGACATTTTAATTTCTTTTACCATTTTATTTTCTCCTCTATATTAGTTACACGTTTAACCATTGAGGTAAAAAAAATCCTTTTTCCATTACGTACCTATTATATTTAGACTATTTTCCAATAAAAATCGATGCCCCGATGATCGCAAATGGTAATGTAATGATTGTTCTCTCAAGGAACAGGACAATCAAATCCAGCATTTTGATCTGGAGTTTTGAACGGATTAGCATGATACCAGTTTCTGATAAATAAATCAGCTGGTTTAAAGTAACAACAGCAATGATAAATTTTGTGTACATACTGTTTACAGTCGCCCCACCAAGAACGGCGGCCATCTGTTGATCCGGAAAACCGGCAACCAGAGTGGGCGCACAGGCTGCTGCCTCCGGGATCTTTAAGAGATAGAGAAGGGGCAGGAATGGAGCGGAGACAATCTTAAAAATGGGAGTATAGTACGCTACAATCATTGCCGCTGTTGCCATAGCCATAATAGTCGGGAATAAGCTGAACCATACATCAACCATATCATCACATATTTTTAAAAATATTTTTTTTGCATCATTAGACTGCTCGGCTTTTTTTAATCCGTTTTCTACCGCATAATTAAAAGCGCTGGTCCCTTCCGGAACCTCATAAGGTGCCGCCTTGCAGACTCCGTTGTTGTATGTATCATCCTTTTTGCAAAGGGGCCAGATTCTTACCTGGATCAGGGCACATACAACCCCGGCCAGACATACAATCCCGTATATCGGGAAAAAATAACTGGACATATCCAGCCACCGAATATGAGCTAATACAGCAGAAATACCTACCAGGGAAAAACATGTCGCAACGATGCTGGCTTCCCGATTGCTATAATTGCCGGCTTCATATTGCTCAGTTGTGATCATAACTGCAACGGGCGGCGCCGCTAACCAGGAAGTCACACAATCAAGAGCGGCACGCCCCGGAAGTTTAAAAAGCGGGCGCATGAATTTTTCGCAGAGTGTACCTACAAACTCCATAAATCCAAATTCAGTTAATGTACACATTGCAATAGTAGCTATTGCCACCATGGGACCGTTCCATGCAGTCATTTCAAAAGCCGCACCGCCTGTATCTGCACTGTAGATGCAGTACGGACCCGCCTGAAGAAACACACAGATACCAGCAATGGCGCCAAAAATGCGGAACGCAACCCAGCCCCATCCAATATCACAGAAAACTCTTTTGAACACAGGAACTTTAAGCATAAATTGTGGTTTTGCAATTTTAGCAAACAATGTAATGACGGCTACCAACACCAGAATGACATACATAAGGCCTCGCCAAAATGTGCGATAATTGTTCCATAAAAAGTCATTAATGACGCTTAACGGAATTGTCCAGGATCCGTCTGAATAGACCGGACACATGAAAAAAAAGAAACCGAACAAAGAGAGAGCCAAAAAGCGAAACCATGT
>CAVITM010000293.1:0-2598 GCA_963645455.1 Moraxellaceae bacterium
CCTTTCCAATATGCTCCGCGCATTTCACGTGGATTATCCAAATATTCTGATCACCTGTTGCAGATGTGATACGGATATGCTGGCAGCAGGACTCCTGAATGGTGATTATGATATTATTTTTACGTGGGACAGTACGAATATTATGATAGAAGGAAATATAGAACACTGTCTGGTGGAACGTGTACCTCTGGTGGTGGCCCTCTATGCCGGTCATCCACTCTCCGGCCGGCATATGCTGAAACGTGCAGAATTAAAAGGAGAACCTCTTCTTTATATGTCCCCGTCCGGGAAAGCAGAGTCTTTTGGCGACAGTCATTTCATGGAGCTGTACCGTCTGGCAGGTTATCAGCCGGAAATCCGTTTTCGTTCCAGTGATGCGGAGAGCATCCTGATGATGGTGGCAGCTGAGGAAGGAATCTCCATTCTCCCCTCCTATGTGACCAGCAAGCTGAAAGATGCAGATAATCTGGTATTTGTGCCGCTGGTCGGCGAATCCGAATATGAAGAAATTATCGCTGTATGGAAAGAAGACAATCAGGGACAGGCATTACGCCGGTTTATTCCCCGAATTTCGTAAAAAATAGGCTTCGCCTATTCAACTCCCCTGCCCCTCAATCTTGAGGGGTGGGGTTTTCTTTTGCTACTTTTTCCCTCATAATAGTCTTATGAATATCTTGCAAAAAATTTTTATTGACCATTATGAGGAAATGACTTATACCTTACATCCACGTAAATCTGTAATCGAAAACGTGGACAAAATGATCCATTGTGGTGATCCCTCTTTCGGCGGTGCTATGTATGGCTGCCCTCACTGCGGAAAACTTAAATTTGTTCCATTCCGCTGTCACAGTCGTTTCTGTCCGACCTGTGGCAATAAATATGCCATGGAACGCACCACTTCTATCTCTTTTAAGATGATTCCTGTTCAACATCGACACTGTGTCTTTACCATTGATGAAAATCTTCGTATTTTCTTTCTCAATGACCGGTCTTTGCTTGATTGTCTTTTTCATGCCGTAGAAAGCGTTATTTCCCGCATGTTCTTTAAACTTAACAAATCCAAAAACTTCACTCCTGGTTTTGTTCTTGTTCTCCACACTTTTGGCAGAGATCTGAAGTGGAACCCTCACATTCATTGTCTGCTCTCTGAAGGTGGCTACAGTAATGATGGCTTCTGGCGTAATGTGCACCACTTTGACTATACCTACTTACGTAATGCTTTCCGCACTGCTCTTCTCGATGAAATGGAATCCAGAATCGGCTCTTCCTTTAAAAAAGTGAAAGCTCTCTGTTATAAAGAACATCAAGATGGATTCTATGTTTATGCAAAACCTAATCATTGCGATCCAAAAGCTGTTGCTAAATATATCGGTCGTTATCTTGGCCGTCCTGTAATTGCCACTTCCAGAATTGATAAGTATGATGGTAACTTTGTTACTTTTCATTACAATCGTCATGAAGATGATAAATATGTGGTTGAAACCATACCTGTAATAGAATTCATTTCCCGTTTAATTCAGCATATCCCTGAAAAGCATTTCAAAATGATTCGTTATGGCGGTCTCTATGCCCGTCACCGTGAAATTGATAATTCGCTTCTTCGAATTATTTCGAAAGAGAAACGTCATATTTTCCGCAGTTTTAATAAATGGCGGACTGCTATCCTTTCGGCTTTCGGCTATGATCCTCTTATCTGCCCTGATTGCGGCCATAGCATGGATTTTTTAGAACTCTATTTTAACCACCAGCGCATTTCCCTCGATGAACTTTATGAGAGAGCAATGTCCAAATCTCTCGGAAAGCGTTCCTCTTCCTAATTTCTAATGGTATAATCTCCTTAAAAGAAGGAGGCTAAAACCATGAAACCTGATGTTGAGGAACTGCGCAAAAAATATATCGAGAATCCACCAGAAGGTATGACATCCAAGGACATTCGCCATATGAGCGAGGACGCTCTTCTGGATATGGATTACTTCTTACATGAATTTGATGACGATGATGACGATTTTGGTGCCGAAGGTTTTTATATCTTCTAATTCAAAACCGTCTCATTAGCATGCCCGCCTCCGTGCGGGCCTTTTTATTCAAAAGAGCGCCGGAAGGCGGTCTTTCCTATAAAGGAACAAAATGGAATAATGGTTTTTCCTGAAAAATCATATTCTTCAATAAAAGAAAAGACTGCCATCGGTGCAGTATACCACCAATTAGGAAAACCCAGAAAAATAATATCATAATCATCCATATTGTCCAGATGTGCTGTAAGCTCCGGTCTTGCATTTTCTGCTTTTTCGTCTGCCGCCCGATCCATACAATCATCATAATTGTCTGGATAAGGATCTGCCACTACAATTGGGAATAAATCTCCGCCAACATACTCCTGAATCCATTGTGCCATTTTTGCTGTATTGCCAGGAGATACAACACTGGCTGATGAAATCACATCTGCATCATTATAGTTCTCACTGTCGCCAATTGATTCATAATGTGAAAGCACGGATTGAACCGCAGCATCTTCATCTGTCACTACCGTATTATCCGCCCAGGAAAAATACGCAATCAAAATGTTTTGCTGATCGGAATCCTTCCCATCCGATCTAT
>CAVITM010000294.1:0-2592 GCA_963645455.1 Moraxellaceae bacterium
GCCTATGAGACTGCACAGAAGGCAAAGAATGTAAATCCCAACAGCCTGACTGCAAAGGCCAATCTTGTGAAAGAGTTTAACGAAAAAAATAATAAGTAAGGGGGAAAGGCAACATGGATTATATTGAAGTCAAAGCAAGAACTATCGATGATGCGATCACAGATGCATTGGTACAGCTTGGTGTTACCAGTGATCAGCTTGATTATGAGATTATCGAAAAGGGAAGCAATGGATTTTTAGGAATCAATCGCAAGGATGCAGTGATCAAGGCTCGCAAAAAGGTTGTAGTTCCCGAAAAAAAGGAAGTTGTAAAGGAAGCTGTTCCTGAAAAGAAGGCAGAGAAAAAGCCAGAGCAAAAGACTGAACATAAGCCTGAAAAAAAGGTTGAGAAGCAGGCAGCTGCTCCCGCTGCAAAAAAGGAAACTGAAAAGAGTGGGGCTCCGGTAGATTACGCTCCCTTAGAGGCAGAGATTAAGAGCTTTCTATCAAAGGTTTTTGAGGCAATGAAGCTTGAGGTGGAGATCACCACAAGTGTGGATGCTGCCAATAAGACGATTGATGTAGATTTCAAGGGTCCTGAGATGGGCATGCTGATCGGCAAGCGCGGACAGACCCTGGATTCTCTGCAGTATCTGACCAATCTGGCCATCAACAAGCAGTCTGATGGATATGTAAAGGTAAAGCTGGATACAGAGGATTACCGCAAGAGAAGAAAAGAGACACTTGAGAATCTTGCAAAGAATATCGCCTATAAGGTAAAGCGCACGAGACGTCCGGTTTCCTTAGAGCCCATGAATCCCTTTGAGCGTCGGGTGATTCATTCCGCATTGCAGAATGATAAATATGTATCTACCCACAGCGAGGGCGAAGAGCCTTACAGACATGTGGTTGTTACTTTAAAAAAATAAATAGGTGTGATATGATAACAGGTAAGTGTGGTTTCTTACCTGTTATTTTTTTAAAGGATCATAATATTTATGAAAAATTATTCAGATACTATTTTTGCAAATGCCAGCGGTATGGGCGGTGCTATCAGTATCATTCGCGTCAGTGGTCCACACGCGATCGAGGCGGTAGATCAGATTTTTTGTTCAAAATCAAAGCAGAAGCTCTGCCAGCAGAAAACCTATACGATGCACTATGGTCATATTGTGGACGAAAATGATCATGTGATTGATGAGGTTATCGTACTTTTGATGCGGGGACCTCATAGCTATACGGCGGAAGACGTAGTAGAGATCGACTGTCATGGCGGTATGTTTGTGATGCAAAAGATCATGGAACTTTTGCTGCATACCGGAGCCCGGGCGGCTGATCCCGGTGAATTTACGAAGCGGGCGTTTTTAAATGGTCGGATCGATCTGTCTCAGGCGGAGGCAGTCATGGATGTGATCCGGGCAAAAAATGAATTTGCACTGGACAGCTCCATCAGTCAGCTGCATGGAGTATTGCGGGATCGAATTGTTGAGCTGCGGGATTCCATTTTGCATGAGACTGCATTTATTGAAGCGGCATTGGATGATCCGGAGCATTACGAGCTGGAAGGTTATGGAGAAAAACTACTTCCGGTTGTAGAGCAATTGATTCTGGAAATCCAGGGATTGCTCCAAAATGCGGATAACGGAAGAGTCTTCTCAGAGGGTCTGAAAACCGTGATCGTGGGAAGACCGAATGCTGGAAAATCGTCCCTGATGAATCTTTTGATGGGTACGGATGTTTCTATCGTGACGGATGTGGCCGGTACCACCCGGGATGTGCTGGAAAAGGATTTTAATCTGGATGGAGTTCTTTTGCATATTACGGATACGGCAGGTATTCGAAGCAGCGAAGATGCGGTTGAACAAATCGGTGTGGCCCGAGCCAAGCGCGCTTTAGAGGAAGCGGATCTTGTATTATACGTGGTGGATGCATCAGAGAATCTGACGGAGGAGGATGCTGAGATTCTTCCACTGATTCATGAAAAAAAAGTCATTGTACTGTTAAATAAATGCGATCTGTCTGTGGTGGTTACGAGGGAGCAGTTAGAGCAGCAGCTTCATGCTCCGGTGATCGTATGCTCCGCAAAATATGGCGATGGAATGGCAGAGCTGACGGAACAGATCAAGGCGATGTTTTTGCATGGGGAGATCACCTACAATGATGAGGTCTATATTACGAGCATTCGTCAAAAGGAATGTCTGATGGAGGCCTTGAGCAGTCTGAAGCTTGTGAAACAAAGCATCCAGGATTTCATGCCGGAGGATTTTTATACGGTTGATCTTTTACGTGCCTATGAGCAGCTTGGCCTGATTATCGGAGCGTCTATCTCTGATGATCTGGCTGATAAAATTTTCAGTGAATTCTGTATGGGAAAGTAGGATAAAAAATGCCATTTGTTGAAGAAAGCTATGATGTGTGTGTGATTGGAGCCGGTCATGCGGGATGTGAGGCATCCCTTGCTTGCGCAAGACTTGGCCTGGAAACAATTGTATTTACGGTAAGTGTTGATAGTATTGCCATGATGCCCTGTAATCCGAATATTGGTGGCAGTTCCAAGGGACATCTGGTGCGGGAGATCGATGCGCTGGGCGGTGAGATGGGTGTCAATATTGA
>CAVITM010000295.1:0-2572 GCA_963645455.1 Moraxellaceae bacterium
ATTTAGCGTCAAAGAGTGAATAGATTTGTTTTATGAATCAAAGCCAGAATAGTCCAAAAGGATTATTCTGGTTTTTAAAAATAAGGAGGACCTGCAAATATGTTTAAAATTTCTGTAGATACAAAGCTTGGAGATATACCGGAGTTAGAACCGTGGAAAAAATATCTGATTTATAACCCTGCTGCTGAACAGGAAGAAGGAGCTTTAAATGCCTATAATTATACACCGGCACAAATAGAGGAAATGTCACCTACATGGGATTCGGAAGCTATGGCAAAGGGATTGGAAAAAATTGCCGGTATATCAGCTGAAAGAAAGCCGTTTTATCAGGTTTATGCAGAGGCAGATTGTATGGATGATCCTCAGAAAAGAGACGTAGGATTTTGGTTTTTCCCGGCAGAGAATAAAACGAAAGACAGTTTTGTACTGCTTCTTGCAGGGGGAGCGCTGCAATCTGTGTGTACTGCTGCTGAAGCCTTTCCTGTAGCTGCGCATTTATGTGAAGAAGGTTATCCCGTTTTTTGTCTTAATTACAGAGTTGGCGGAATGCATGTACTTCCTAAGCCTTTAGAGGATATTGCAGAAATTTTCCGGTATCTGATGGCAAACAAAGAACAGTTTGGAATAAAGAGCAACCGATATATCATGGGAGGCTTTTCGGCTGGAGCCGTGCTTTCTGCAATGTGGGGAACTGATCGCGTGGGAAGTGTGACATATGAAATCCCTAAACCAGAAATGCTCTTTCCTATCTATCCGGCAATTAGTCACAAATATTATTACAATGAAAGCGCTGAGCTTTTTATGAAAATCATGTATGGCGACCAATTCGAAAATCCAGAGTATGTAAATGATTTTGAGATTGAGAACCAGATGAATGAAACATATCCTCCCTGTTATATCGTTCATTGTATGGATGATGATATGATTCCTGTTTACAATTCGATTCAGTTAAAAAAAATTCTGGATAAAAATCATGTTCAGGCAGAGCTGGAAGTCGGGCGGTTTGGAGGACATGGGTTTGGAGCGGGAGAAAAAACGGATGTAAGAGGATGGATTGACCGGATGCTGCTGTTTTTTAGCAAAATGGTATGAGAATATCAGGCAGGAGGAAGAAAAAATGATGAAGTATCTTGCTGAAGAGATAAAAAAGAATATGTCTATTTCAAAGAGTGAAATAGAACTTCCCACAGGAAATGCTCTGATTACCGATGTGGAGTATGTGACTGAATCAGACAGGCTTACGGGAGCTTTTTACAGAGTAAATGGTATTATATGCCCTGTTGATCCCCAAGCATCGAATATTCGGTTTCAGGCAGGTTTACCGGAAGAGTGGAATGGAAAATTGGTTCAGTATGGCGGCGGAGGCTTAGATGGCAGCATTGCACCGGTTGAAGTCCGATTTGAAAATACAGGGCTTACAACGTCATCGGTTATGGAAAAGGGTTATGCGGTGATTGCCTGTGATGGTGGACATGAAGCAGACCCTGATGATCCTGAAAGCTGTGAATGGGCATTAAATAATGAATCCTATCTGAATTACTGCGTAGATGCACAGAAAAAAACACATGACGTTGCAGTTTTTCTTTTAAAGAAAGCATACGGATCGGTTCCGAAAAGAGTATATTATTGCGGTGGCTCCAATGGTGGGAGAGAATGCATGAAATCGATTCAGATGTATGGAAAAGATTATGATGGTGCAGTTTGCAATTTCCCGGTCCTTTATTATGTACAAAAGGTTTTGGCGGACATACGAAATATAGATGCGCTGCAGGATTTAGGGCCAGATGCCTGGATCGATCTGGCTACATGCAGAAAAATTGAGAAGACCGTTATAGATGTTATGGAGGCAGCAGGAATTGCTACGGATGGAATTATTGGAGATTATGAAGCTGCCAAGGCTAAGGAGAACGAGGTGATTGCTGCCTTGTCTGAATTTTTAAATGAGAAACAGATGGCCTGGCTGAAAATCTATGCATCATCTTTTTCATTGGATTATCCACTGGCATTTGGGAAGTACACTTATCCCGGATATGGAGTTTTTTGCGGGGCACCATTAGCTGAGATTTGTGAGAAACAATTTGGTGAAAATCCGGTTTATAACGTAGTAGGAAGTAAACCCTCTTCCCGTGAGGTGGCCCATGCTTCTGACCAGGTATTAAAATGCATGATCATGGGTGACAGGGAGTTTGAGCCGAGTCATTTTGATTATCATAAATATCAGGAACAGGTTGTTAAGGCCTCAGAACGTTTGAATGCAGACACAGATGATCTTGATGATTTTTATAAGCATGGTGGAAAACTTTTGATGTTTCAGGGGCTGGCAGACCAGTTGGTTCCTGCCGATGGAACCATCGATTATTATAAAAAGCTGAAAGAAAAATATAAGGATGAATTGAAGGAGTTTCTTCGTTTTTATCTGGTACCGGGGTATGGACATGGAATGTCAGCTCATTTCTGGCTGGACATTCCTGTGATTGACATTCTGGATCAGTGGGTAGAAACGGGAAAAGCACCGGAGATGCTTGTTGCCGCAGACGATACTTCAGAAGGGAAAAAGACAAGACCCTTATAT
>CAVITM010000296.1:0-2567 GCA_963645455.1 Moraxellaceae bacterium
AAGCGGAGACCAAGCTTCGAAGAAGCGATTTTGCGAATGGGGGCTGAATAGTTACCATTATCTTTTCACCGGAGCACTGCTCTCAAAAAAATAGGTATGGGCAATCAAAGCCGTACCACCGATGTAATTGATCTTCTCACTCAGCATCGATCGGCGAATATACCCATCGGTATAATTCTCATCATATTTCCGGCAATATTCCATAAATGTACGGTAAAACAGATCGTTTTCCATCATCAGGCCAAATACAATGGCACAATCCGGCGCCAGAATCGTCATAACATTCACTGCCACTCTGGCCATCCGCTCGATGGCGCCAACCATAATATCCGCTACCACCCCATCCATCTTTGCCAGATAGCTGTTATTTTCCTCTTCTGCCCAACGGGTCAAAAGCTCCTTCGTTATTTTCTCTTTATCACCGTCCGTCTCCTGATAAAGTACCGGTGTCTTTTCTTTTGAATAGACCTCTTTGATCCGCTCCGTCAGCGCAAACATGGAAACCCTGGTTTCCAGGCATCCACGCCGCCCGCATCTGCAGGGCAAACCGTCCGGTTCTACGATATAATGGCCAATCTCAGCCGCGTTGTGGTGATATCCTTCATACAGCTGGTTCCCGATGACGATGGCAGATCCGACACCAGGTCCCCACTTGATAAAAAGGACGTTGTCTCCCTGCTTGCCCACGCCGTAGAGCATCTCACCCTCAGCAAATGCCTTGACGTTATTTTCCAGAATCACCTGACAAGAGATCTGTCTTTCAAATATATCCGCCACCGGCACATTTTCGTTCCAGATGCCATATGCATGAATGCTGATTCCGTTTTCCCGGTCTACAATGCCAGGGATACATACTCCGATGCCCAGAACATCCGATAGCTGGACTTCATGCTCCCAGAGAAGTATCTTGATCTCCCGCGTCAGCTCTTCCAGGAAGTCCTCCGGTTTGATCTCCGGCCGTGTATGTACCTTCAGTTCTGCCAGTATATCACCTCTGATATTGGTCACGGTAATCCACGTATCTGCCGCTTCAATGTTTACAGACACAATCCGTTTGAAATCATAATTGATGTCCACAAGCATCTTTTTTCGCCCGGCTCGTTTTTCTTCCTGCATCTCACCCAGCTCTACCATCATATGATCTTCGATCATGGCATTGCAGAGCACAGTGACTGCTGCCGGAGTAAGCCCCATCTGTGTGGCAATATCTTTTCGGGACATGGCGCCATTCTTTTGCAGCATTTTAAGAATTTCTGACTTATTATTATTCTTTACGCTATCAAGAGAAATTCCCGGTTTTCCCATCTGTTTATACCTCTCAACCCTTTTGTTACTCTCTCAAAATTCTTGTAGGAGTTTATAAGAACATCGTCCGAAGGATTTTCTTTCCAGCTTCGGTCTTGAAGATGCGCTCCTCTACGGTCTGAACCGCCTGTTTGTTCACGCCGTCCAGGCGGAAGCCCTCCTCGAAGAGATTCACGAGAAAATCTGCTTCTACCAATATCTGATAATCGATGCCGTCAATGTTCGTATAGGTATGATGATGTCCCACCAGATAACTCACCCGGTCGATGATCTTTTGATCATAGCCCAGCTCTGCCAGCATCTTTTCTGCGTAAGCGGGGCCTTCTTTTTCCTGCAGAGGGCCTTGGCAGCTGCCATATTTTTCCTCAGCGATACGAATTCCGATGTCGTGTACGATGGTGGCTGTCTCAATCAAAAAAATCTCATCCTCACTGAGGCCTTCCATTTTTGCAATCAGCTGGCCAAAACGATGCACCTTCAAAAAATGCTGGATGCGTTCCGCATCTCCCGCATAAAAATCAATCATTTTCAATGTCAGCTCGTCCAATACGTTCATATACATGCTCCTCCTTATAGAAATACCCTGCGAACCGCAGCCCGCAGGGTAATCTTAGCATTAATATGCGGATGAATTATTTGTATAACTCAACCAGCTTCTGTAAGTGCTCGTAACGAGCCTTTGCAGCTTCCTCTGACTCCTTGAACAGCTTCTCTGCTCTCTCCGGGAACGGCTTTACAAGACGAGTATAACGTGACTCGTTGTTCAGGAAATCCTGATATGTGCCGTCGCCTGCCTTGGAGGTCAGGGTGAAGGGGTTCTTGCCCTCTGCCTTTAATGCAGGGTTGAATGAGAACAGGTTCCAGTAACCAGCAGCTACTGCCTTCTTCATCTCATCCTGGCAGTGGTTCATACCGCCCTTAGCGATACCGTGCAGCTCGCAAGGAGCATAGCCGATGATCAGGGAAGGTCCGTTGTAAGCTTCTGCCTCAGCGATAGCCTTTACAGCCTGTGCCGGGTTAGCGCCTAAAGCGATCTGTGCTACGTATACATAGCCATAGCTCATAGCGATCTCAGAGAGTGACTTCTTGCCAATCTCCTTACCAGCAGCAGCGAACTGGCAAACCTCACCGATATTGGAAGCCTTGGAAGCCTGTCCACCGGTATTAGAGTACATCTCGGTATCGAATACCATTACATTTACATTCTCGCCGGAAGCAAGTACATGATCCAGTCCGCCGAAACCGATATCATAAGCCCATCC
>CAVITM010000297.1:0-2563 GCA_963645455.1 Moraxellaceae bacterium
GATGGCTGCCTTTTCATTCGACAGGTGTGTGAGAAGCTGGCAATGTACGAAGAGCGCGAGACCCTGCGGCGACAGAGAGCCTCGGGGAAGTGCGGAGAGTGCCTGGAGTATGATGATGACTATTGCGACAGGTTCGGACGGTATGTGTCAGAAGATCACACCTGCACAAGCTTTATCGCAAGAGAACGGAGGAACCCATGAACAAAATGCGCGAGTATGAGCGCGGCCGGGAGGACGGCCTCGACCTTGCCCGGCGGATTGTTGAGAGGGACGGGCTGGAAGCATTGCAGCGGGAATGCAAGTTCCGGGGCGCAACAGGGATCCGGACGTCGCTGGCCTACAAGGATCTTGACGCGGCAAGCCAGAAGATAAAAGAAATGACGCTGGACACGGTTGTGATCCTGGCTATCGCAGTGTTGCATGACGATTTCGGGTTTGGCCAGAAGCGGTGCCAGAAGTTCATGGACGGGATTGACCGGGGGGCGGATTTCCTGAATGACGGGCTTGCGACGTTTCAGGATTTCCAGCAATCCATCAAAGAAGAGATCGGGCTGGAGCTGGGCATTCGCATGAATGACAAAGACACGCACGTGAAGCAGATTTAGACGCAAAAGAACGCCCTATTTTTAACTTGAAATGCATCAGGCGAACAATTTACCGCCCAGTGCATTCAAATCGAAAATAGGGGCAAATAAACGTATATGAGAGGTATTACAGGCATGTGGCTAAAGCTTAACAACGGGGAAACACCCGTAACGTACAACATGGATTTTGTGAAAACGATTGAAGTGCACAAGGATCAGTACACGGACGTTTACTCCCTCTGTGTAGTATATGGCACTTATGATGATGAGGTGCTGGGGACGTACACGGACGAAAACGAGGCAATATTGCAATACGAGCGGTTGCTGACAGTTCTCCGGATGGGGCATGAGAACAACCGCTTGGTTGTAAGTTTTACAGCATAGGAGGGATATGTTATGATTGAAATAGTTGACATAAAACAGAAGCCACATTTCGGCGAGTGGGTGCCGGTGGGTTCGGATGTGTGGCCGGAAGATGGGCAGTGGCCAGAGGACGGGCAGTTTGTGCTTGTGTCGTTTGGAAATTGCTCGCTTACGATAATCGCAGAGTGGCGCGAAGATGACCGCGGCGGCGGTGCGTTTTATGACGATGAAGTGACAGATGAAACGATTGCATCAAAAGGCTTTTTTGTCAACGCGTGGATGCCGCTGCCGGAACCGTACAGGGAGGCAGACTTATGACAGTTGGAGAACGAATCAAGGAAGTGCGGCTTAGGAACGACATGAGCCTGAAGGATTTCGGAAAGATAATCGGCGAGGCAGATACAACGGTGATGAGATGGGAGCACGGAACCGCTAAAGTTTCGTTTGATACAATCATTACCATCTCTAAGAAATTCGGGTATTCGCCGAACTGGTTTGCCGGGATGGAGGATGAAACATGACGCGGGCATACCGCGACCCGACAGCGGATCAGGCCGTGTCACACGCAGACAAGTGGGAGCGGATGCAGGCAGCACTGGAAGCAAAGCACGGAGTCCACCGAGGCGACAAGATCGCAATCCTGGACAGACGTACATCTGACGGCGACGCGTCAACCGGTTCCTGCACGTCGGGCTGTTCTAATCTGGTTAAGATAAACGTCACTGTGGTGGCGCTGTATCCCTACTTCGCCCACTTACACACGGAGTTTGGTTATGATACCTGCCTATTGTGGCGGGACTTCGAACAGGTCAAGACAACGCGCCGGGAAAAAGGAAACAAGAAGCATGGACAGAAAAAGAAGCAATGAGTTAAAAAAAGAATACCTGCGCGGGTACCAGCAGGCGCTCCGGCGGGAGAAGCTCATACAATCAGAGATTGACCGGCTGAGGGCGCGGCAGACATCCGTGTCCGTAGAGTATGACGGTATGCCGCACGGTGGCGGGGTGTCTGACCTGTCGGATTATGTTGCTGCGTTGGATGGCCAGATCGAGAAGCTACACCGGGCACAGCTTGAGACAGTGCAGCGATACCGTGAGATATGGGACGCGGTCGAGCAAGTGCCGGACGACAAGGAGCGGGAGCTGCTACAGCTGCGTTACCTGATGGGCAAGCGGTGGGAGGATGTGGCTGAGCTGATAGGGTATGCATGGAGACAGACGCATAGGCTGCACAGTAAGGCACTGGAGCATTTTCAGATTCCGAAAAAGATGGCATAGAATGGCACACTTTTCTGTGGTATAATGTAAAATGGAATTAGGCGAAAAAGTAAAAGCACAAACTTCTCCTATGCTTGGCACTCACTTCGGTGGGTGCCTTTTGCGTGAGCAAATAGCGGCGGATGCTGGGGACTTTCCCGGCGGATGCCGCTGACTATTAAAGCCGAATTAAAGCCGAAACATTAGCCAACAATCGCACAGCGCGCACGGCACCAGCTGTTAACTTGCAGTACCTCCTTTCTGGCGGTCGCAACCGGCGGTCGCTTATGGTGCCGGTGGGACTGTGATAAAAAACAATACAGAAATCCTTTATAATCATATTGACAAGTGTGTATAAAG
>CAVITM010000298.1:0-2558 GCA_963645455.1 Moraxellaceae bacterium
GAATACTCCAATGTGGTAGCAGATGATATGAAATCAGCAGTAAAGAAAGCAGGAAATACAGTCAAAAACCAGATCAAGGCAACTGCTCCGAAGGATACCGGAAAGTATGCAAAGAGCTGGTCTGTGAAGAATACAAAAGAGACTTCGAATACCTTAGAGGTCACTGTGCATTCCAGAAACCGCTATCAGATTGCACATCTATTGGAAAATGGTCATGCCAAACGTGGCGGTGGAAGAGTAGCTGCAAGACCACATATTGCACAGGCAGAGCAGATGGGTATCACACAGCTGGAACAGGAAATCGAGAGGAGCATTCGAAATGGATGAGATCATTAGAATTTTAAAGGAAGCAGGCATCCCTTTTGCCTACGATCACTTTGCAGAGGGTGAAAGTCCTGATCCGCCTTTTATCTGTTATCTGCTCCCAGAGAGCGATAATTTCTCTGCGGATGGCAAGGTATATCTGAAGGTATCTGTTGTACATATCGAACTGTACACAGATGAAAAATCTCCTGCCATAGAGCAGATGCTAGAAGATATTCTGGATGCACATGATATCTTCTATGAAAAATCAGAAATCTGGATCGAGAGTGAAAAGCTCTATGAGGTCCTTTATACATTTGAATTGGAGGTATAAGCAATGAGCAGCAACAAGGTTAAATATAATCTAAAAAATGTCCATGCCGCTAAGCTGACTGAGACTGTCGGTACGGATGGAACAAGCACTTATAAGTATGATACGCCAAAGGCAATCCCCGGTGCAGTCAGCATTTCTCTGGATGCCGAGGGTGAATCTTCTCCCTTTTATGCAGACGGTGTTGTCTACTTCAGAGCAGTAACCAATAACGGATATTCCGGTGATCTTGAGATTGCTCTTATTCCGGAATGGTTTAGAACAGAAATTTTGCAGGAAGAGCTAGATAATTCCGGTGTCCTCTTTGAAAAGAGTACCATCACAGAATCTGTGAAGTTTGCCCTTCTCTTTGAGTTCGATGGAGATATCAATGCCATCCGTCATGTGCTTTATAACTGCACCTGCTCCAGACCGTCTATCGAGTCTGAGACAAAGGAAGATACCATCGAGCCTGGTACAGAGAAGCTTTCCATCACGGCAGATCCTAGATCGGATGGAATCGTGAAAGCAAGAACAGGTGATACCACAGATGCTTCTGCGTATGAAGCTTGGTACAAATCTGTTTATACAGCAAACACTACAACTAAGGCATCCGGTAAAGCCTAAGACGGAGGGATAAGCAATGTTAGAGAAAACAATTACAGTGTGTGGTAAAGAGGTTAAATTCCGTGCCTCTGCCACAATTCCGAGATTATATCGTGTGAAATTCAAGAGGGATATTTTCAAAGACCTTTCCAAACTGGAGTCTGCTTATAACAAGAAAGCTACTGAGGACGGATCCTTTGCGATTGATGATCTGGAAATCTTCGAGAACGTAGCCTATATCATGGCATACCATGCGGATCACAGTATCCCGGATGATATTGATGAGTGGCTCGATCAGTTTGAGATGTTTTCCATCTATGAGATTCTGCCGGAGATCCTCACCCTTTGGGGAAGCAATCTCGTAACAGATGTGGAGTCTAAAAAAAACTTAATCGCAGTAGCCGGGAAATGACAACAGCACTCTTCCTCCTGCGATGCACAGAGATTGGTATTTCTATCAGAGACCTCGACCTTCTCACCATCGGACTTGTGATGGATATGTGGACAGAAAAAGGCAATGACAGCGTGAAATATCAGCGCATCGCAGGTCAGGCAGAGTTTGATAAATTTTAAATAGTAGCTACTTGTATTGTGGCTAAATATAGGCTATAATATAGCCACAAGAAAGGAGCTGATTCTATGCAGATTATTCCAATGCGTGATTTAAAGAATACGGTTGAAGTAGAACGCCGCTGTGCAGAAGAAAACGGTCCTGTATTCGTAACCAAGAATGGATACGGCAGATTGGTTGTTATGGACATCGATTATTATGAAAAAACTATGAGAAAGATGTATGAGGCAAAAACAATCTTGGATGGTTTGGAAGACGTAAAATCTGGAAACACTGTAGATGGAGACACAGCAATTTCTAATATAAGGAGCAAGTATGGCATCTAAATTTGGATATCGCCTGACCAAAAGAGCAGAATCTGATTTAGATGGGATTGTCTCGTATATCGCAGTTGAACTTGCAAATCCACAGGCCGCATCTGATTTTGTAGATGAGATGCAGGAACATATTGAAGTAGCAAGAGCCTTTCCTGAAAGTGGCTCTCTTGTACACAATGAATTTTTACAAGTAGAAAACGTACGAAAGAAATTGGTTGGAAATTATATCATGTACTATCTTTCGGATGAGAAAGAGAAAATAATTTATATCCTACGTATTGTATATGGCAAACGGAATATGGGTGAGATTCTTAAAAAACTGGATATTTAATCGCATAAGCATCGGTCACAAGTTGATCGGTGCTTTTATTATGCAGCAAAGGAGGTGACGCTTTCATGGCAAGCAGAATCAAAGGAATTACTGTTGAGATTGGTGGAGATACCACTGGTC
>CAVITM010000299.1:0-2543 GCA_963645455.1 Moraxellaceae bacterium
CTTTCTAAGGATATGCCCAATCATCCTGTCGAGTTCTTCCTGTAGCTCTTTTGAAAGTCGATTAAACTCATAAGAAAATGCACGGCCTTTCACGCGCTTCCTTGCAAAGCGATCCTTGTCCTCAAATTTCCATAATTCAGTAACTACGGACTTATCTTTAGAACCTTTATCCGTGAGTAGTGAGGCTTCCTTTGTTATCAAGCGCAGGATTTTATTTTTAACTTCATCTTCGGCCATTTCTTCAATGGATAAGATGTCGTTTATTTCCGGGGATATGTTTTGAATAAGCTGATCAAACTCTAAATTCTTGTTCCCCATTTCGTCGCCAATAGCACAAAGCGTTTTGTAGTCCGAAAAGGTTAATTCCGACGGCACAGGGAAAAGGGCGACTAATTCTTCCGGAGCACTCGCTGCCTGGAGAGCACGCGTGACCTTCGCCTGAGACAGCCCTTCTTTGGCTGCAATATCCTTCTGACTCATCCCATCATTTTTCATTCGCATCAAACGCAGACCTATTTCTCGAATGCTGTGCTGCAATGCAGTCTGAACGTCTTTCGCTAAATTTTGCGCTTCCTGAACGCTGATCTCCTGGTCCGTGACTAAAACCCGCAATCCTACGTTCTCTAAGATGGCAGAGGCTCGACGCCGGGAACCATCCAAAATTTCAATTTTCCCTACAGCCCGTCTAACACCTATTGCAGGGTAAAATTGCTGATGCTTAATAGTGCTTCGGATACTTTTTAATGATTTTGGCGTAAGAGATGTCTGGTCACGACCGTTGTTATGCTGATCAACAAAGGTATAGCTTTCTACCTGGTTCGGAGGAATTACCTCCTCGATAAATGTGGCTTGGCGACCAGTTGATAACTTGAATATCTGCTCGACTCGATCGCCAGAGGCTGAAGAGCTATCAAATCGGCTTAATATTGAAGGATTAAGGGTTCGCCCAATTGTTGGTCTGTTTTTCTTTGACATGGGGGTTTCTTACTCCTCAGTTAGATCTGATAAATTCAATACGGTCAAAAACTGCTTTAGCAAAATCTTCCGCGGCAATTCGCGCGTTCTTCAATGCATCAGCACTACCAACATACGTTGCCGGGTTAGCTGAAATAACAGTGTCAAAAGACTCGCCGCAACGTTCAAAACCGTCAAGGCGAGGGAGGACGACATCGAGCATATCCCCACCGAACACTTCTTTAGCCAGGCTATGGCAATACTTATGGTCTGCCTTGTTACTCAACTTGGACATAAAACCAATGTTAGTCGCAAGCTGGCACTCGCAGCCTTCATCCGAAATGAGTTTCACCAACTCAGGAAGGCGGGCAACGTATTTAAGCGATGAGTGGAAATCAACCGTTGCGGGCGGCAGAGGTGTAAACAGTATATTGGCCGAAGCCAAAGCATTTTTTAGGAAGGCGTCAAGGTGAGGACCACTATCAACAAGGATAAAGTCATAATCGCTCTTGAGCTTATCAATCACATTTTCTTTCAGGACTGCATGGATGTTCTGACCCGGTAGATGCTCATTGCACAGTTCTTTCCAATCGGATGCAATAAAGGCATCGTCAATCGACGCTGGCATAACGTCAACTCCAGGTACAACAGAGGGCACAATAAACTCGTCTAACAGCTCTTCACGGCTTACATTCTGCAACATAGCCTGTGCAGATGTTGCGTTTACGATACCAATAGAGTGTTTATGGCTTAAAAACATTGTTGCTGAAGATTGCGGATCAAGGTCAATAACCAGAATCCTTAAATCTTCCATCAGAAGATGAGGGTGAGCACGCATTGCATGCGCCAGAGAAACCGTCGATACCGTTTTTGACACACCGCCTTTAAGATTGGAGATGAAAATAACATACGCTTCGCTGTAGCGATCCCGGTATTTTGGCACTCCGCGATGTTCATATATATCAATGATGTTCTGAATTGACATCGCATATTTCATTGAAGATCCAGCAGGGCGTTTATCGAAAACATAACCCTTTTCTTCCATTTCACTTACGGCATAGTCAACGTTCGCTCGAGTCAGTAGAGGCAATTTTGCCAGTGCCGCTTTAGCATAGACCTGGTAAAACTCGTTCGCGTGTAGCTCATCCTTTTGCAACTGTACTTGTTCAGTCAGAACATTGAGCATTCTGTTTGCTCTTTGAGCAACCTTGTGAAGCTGGCTGGAATCACTCATCGAAAGTCATCCTTTATGATGTGTTTTTGAATTTAATTAAAAATGCTACATAAAATAATAATGTATGCGTAGATGCTTGTACATAGCATTATCTGCATGTTTACTCCTTTGCAAGGTGTGTCACAACATGCTTTGGCATCCTCCACGCATAAAGAACGCGGGTTTCTTCTACGTTCAGGTTGTAGCCCGAATCATTTTGGTGATTTCCTGCTTCAACGGGCAGCCAAGCTTCACCCTCTATCAACCGGTGAGAACTGCTTGCCCGGCAGCGTCGATGTGTGCTGGAGGGAAAATAAAAGTCTAAGATGTGCGATAGAGGGAAGTCGCATTGAATTATGTGCTGTGGAGGGATCGC